>CANPJT010000005.1 GCA_947574255.1 uncultured Mycoplasmatota bacterium | reverse complement strand
GCATATACTTTCTAAACTACAATTAGTTTCTCCTAGCAAATTACAAATGAACTCTAAATCTTGAATAGAACGAGTAAGTCTATCAAGTTTATAAACAATAATTTTGTTTATTTTGCCATCTTTCATATCTTGAACCATTTCTTGAAATTTAGGTCGTTTCATATTTTTAGCTGAAACTCCTTCTTCGCGATAAATTTTGTAAATCTTATACTTCTTATAATCACATAATCTTTTCATGCTTTCTTCTTGCTCATCAAGACTAAACCCTTCACGGACTTGATCTTCTGTGCTTACACGAGGGTACAAACCACAAATAACTTCTTTTTCATTCAATACAAATTCATCTCCTTTTCTTTTTTTCTTGCGTCATTTCAAAAAAAAGAGAAGTGAAGGTACTACGAAATATAATACTTTCACTTCTCAAAATACATTGTAAGACTATGGGATAATTCTCTATCCATTATATTAATTATACAACTTTTGTCTTAAAATGTCCATCCTGTGAAAGTTTAGCTCATAGTGTTCAAGTAATTTTCTAACTCTGATATTTGTATCTTATTTGTTAGATTTCTAATGTAAATATCAGTAGAATAATTAAATACAAGAAATGTAATATCTTTGATGATAACTCTATGAGGTTCAATGTAAGAGAGATTAGTTTTATCAATCCTTCTAATATTGCCATTAATAAATGTAGGTTTGGTTTTACAGAACTGACAGATAAACTCTAATCTTTGCTTTAAAGATTTTTCAAAGGGTATCTCTTGTGTGATAAACTTAATCATAAACACCATCCTTCCTTTAGGATGATTTCTTTGTAACAACAAAAAAACCAATCTTTCGATTGATTTCTATATATCAATGTTCGAAAAGTTCGAACAGATTTGTCAATGGAGCGGATGATGGGAATCGAACCCACGTTATCAGCTTGGAAGGCTGAAGCTCTACCATTAAACTACATCCGCATGACAATTAAGATTATAACATAAAATCTATAAAATTCAACTATTTTTTGTTGATTTATGATATAATTTTTTTAATATTTTAAAACTTACAAATAGAAAAGGTGATTTTGTGATAAGAACAAGATATGCTCCAAGTCCAACAGGTTATATGCATATTGGTAATTTACGAAGTGCTTTGTTTGCTTATTTAATTGCTAAACATGCTAATGGTGCTTTTATTTTAAGAATAGAAGACACAGATCAAAATTCTTATGAATTGGGAGCGGAAGAGTTTATTTATAAGGTATTGGATGTTTTTAATTTTAAATGTGATGAAAGCCCTAAAAATCCTGGAGAATATGGACCTTATGTTCAAAGTGAAAGACTTAATTTATATAAAAAATATGCAGAATATTTAGTAAAAGAAGGTTATGCTTATTATTGCTTTTGCGATGAAAATGATTTAAATAACAAACGAATGAAGTTTTTGGAAGAAAAAAAATCTTATATTTATCCAGGAACTTGTCGAAATATATCTTTAGAAGAAGCTAAAAAGAGAATAAAAGATGGAGAAAAATATGTTATTCGTCAAAAAATGCCACGAGAAGGAACAACTAGTTATCATGATTTAGTTTATGGAGATATAAAAATAGAGAATAAATATTTAGAAGATAACATTTTGCTTAAAAGCGATGGGTATCCAACTTATAATTTTGCCAATGTAATAGATGATGCTCTAATGAATATTACACATGTAACTCGAGGAAATGAGTATTTATCTAGTACACCTAAATATTTACTTTTATATGATGCATTACGTTTTGAAAGACCAAAATTTATACATTTTCCTTTAGTGGTTAAAAAAGATGGAACAAAAATAAGCAAAAGAAATAAAGATGATAATTTAATAGATTTATTAAATAATGGTTTTTTACCAGAAGCAATTTTAAATTATGTAGCATTAATTGGGTGGTCTCCAAAAGAAACACATGAGTTTTTTACTTTAGAAGAATTAATTAAAGAGTTTGATGTTTCAAGAATTCATAAAAATCCAGGAAGTTATGATATTAATAAGCTAAAATGGTTTAATGCTCATTATATTATGGAAATGACTGATGAAGAATATTTAAAGTTTGTTCGTCCTTTTTTAGAAAAATTTTATGATTTAACTAATAAGAGTGAAGAATGGATTAAAAATTTGTTATTATTGTATAAAAATTATATTTCTTTTGGTCAAGAAATAACTATAGTAACTAATATGTTTTTTAAGCAAAGGATAGAATTAAATAAAGATTGCATTGATTTTTTACAAAGTGATGAAAGTATTCAAAATACTATCAATGTATTTAAAGAAGAAATTTTTGGTGTAAAGGAATGGAGTAAAGAAAATATAAATATAGTTGTTAATAATGTAAAATCAAAAACAAGTGTTGATGGAAAGCTTTTGTATATGCCAATTCGAATTATAATAAGTGGATTTATGAAAGGTCCTGATTTGATAGATACTATATATTTAATTGGAAAAGAAACAATTATAGAAAGGTTAGGAAACTAAATGTTATATGAAGCTATTCTGAATAATAAATCTTATTTGAAATTAACTGATAAAATCGCTGGAATGAAATTTATTACAGATGATAAATGGGATTGGGAACATGGTATTAGTCATTATAAAAGAGTTGCTAATTTTGTAAAAAATATTTTAGAACAATTAGATGCAGATGAGAGAACAATAGAACTGGGAATGGCTGCAGCTTTACTTCATGATATTGGATTAAGTGAAAGTAGTACAGAAAAAGTTGATCATGCAAAGAAAAGTAGTGAAATGTTTAGAAAATTTTTAATAGGGACAGATGTTACTAAAAAAGAGGAGACAATATTAGAGCATGCTATTAGTGATCACTCAAAAGGAGAAAATTTAAATTCTCTTATAGATGTTGCTTTGGTTTTAGCAGATAAATTGGATGTAACCTATCATCGAACTATTAATTCAAGTATTCAAGATGATGTGAATAAAGAATTTCAAAAAATAAGAAATGTTGAAGTTTGTATAGATGATGAAAATTTAATTGTAAAGTATAAAGTAGATGGAGTGTTAAATTTTTCTTTATTAAAAAAATGGGAGAAAATGATTTCAATTCCTATAAGAATAGCAAAATATTTAAATAAAGATTGTATTTTTATGGTTAATGAAAAAGTTGTAAAACCATAGGAGGTTAAAATGGATATACATTTTAGAAATGTAAAATTGGAAGATAAAGATTTTATTTTAAAGGCAAATAGAGAAATAAATGTATTATCAGGATTAAATGATAGTACATTAGATAATAATATTGATAAAGATTTATTTAAAGATAAATTATGTAAATGTATTATTGCAGAAGAGAATACTGAAGCAATAGGTTTTGTTTTGTATTCTTATATTTATTGGGCTAATTGTGGTCAAGGAATTTATTTATCTCAAGCTTATGTAAAGGAAGATTATCGTAAGAAAGGGATTTTAAAACTATTATTAAACGAATTGGAAGAAAAAGAAAGAAATTGTAACTTTATTACTGATTTTGTAGGGAAAGAAAATGAAGTAATGAATAAATCACAAGGTAAATTGAATTTTAAATCTTCTGATTTAATAATATACTATAGATTAATTAAAAAGAGAGATGATGAACATGAAAATATTTAATACTTTAACAAGACAAGTTGAAGAGTTTGTTCCAAATGAACCAGGGAAAGTTAAAATGTATACATGTGGACCAACTGTATATCACTTTGCGCATATTGGTAATTTAAGGTGTTATATTTTTGAAGATATTTTAGAAAAAACTTTAAAATATTTAGGCTATGAAGTTAAAAGAGTTATGAATATTACGGATGTTGGGCATTTAACTAGTGATTCTGATTCTGGTGAAGATAAGATGCTTAAAGGAGCTAAAAGAGAAAATAAATCTGTTTTAGAAGTTGCTAAGTTTTATACAGATGCTTTTAAAAAAGATACCGATGAACTAAATATTAAATGGCCAGAGATTGTATCTTGTGCAACCGATAATATTGATGAATATATTAAAATAATTATGAAATTAATTGAATCTGGATACGCTTATCAAAGTGGTGGAAATGTTTATTTTGATACATCTAAGTTAGATGATTATTATAAACTTACTAATCATAGAGCTAACGAAATGGTTGTTGGAGTAAGAGATGGAGTAGAAGAAGATCAGAATAAAAAAACTCAAGCTGATTTTGCTTTATGGTTTACTAAATCTAAATTTGATGATCAAGAGCTTAAATGGGATTCTCCTTGGGGTATTGGATATCCTGGTTGGCATATTGAGTGTTCGGGGATTAGTATGAAATATTTAGGAGAAAATTTAGATATCCATTGTGGTGGTATTGACAATATTTTTCCACATCATACAAATGAAATAGCCCAAAGTGAAGCCTATCTTGGGCATAAATGGTGCAAGTTTTGGGTTCATGCTGAACATTTAAATGATGAAACTGGTAAAATGAGCAAATCTAAAGGAGAATTTTTAACTATTTCATTGTTGAAAGAAAAAGGATATAATCCACTAGCATATAGATTCATGTGTTTAAATACATCTTATCGTAAAGTATTGATATTTTCATATACTGCCCTTGATAATGCAACAATAGCTTATGAGAAGTTAAGAAATAAGATTAAATCATTAAATAATAAGGGCGAGATGGAAAAAGAAATATTTAGAGAATATGATGCAAAATTTAAAGAAAGTATAGCTGATGATTTAAATACGGCTAATACGATTACATTAATATATGATTTATTAAAAAGTAGTGCTAAAGATATAACAAAATATAATTTGATTAAAAAATGGGATATGGTATTATCATTAGATTTGATAAAGAATGATTTTAATGAAGAACAAATTGATAAAGATTACATTGAAAGAAAGATTGCCGAAAGAAATGAAGCAAAGAGGCAAGAAAATTATGAACTAGCAGATAAAATACGTCATGAATTAGAAGAAGAAGGAATTATTTTAAAAGACACAAGAAATGGGACAGTGTATGAAAAAGTTGTTTGATTGGATGAAAAAAATGTTGGGTATGATGATTTAGAAATTGTAGCTTATATTTTAGGAATAATTATTTTTTTAATAATGATACTAATTAATATACTTTAAACACAAAAATTTCACAATTATAGAGTATTATAAATTGAGGAGTGAATTTATGGATTTATTATTATTTTTATTAATGCTTATTATACCAGCAATAGCTCAAATGGTGGTAACTTCTAGTTATAGTAAATATAGAGGTATTAATAATGAAAAAGGAATGGCAGGTTTTGAAGTAGCAAGAAAAATATTAGATGCTAATGGTTTAAAGAATATATACGTAGTTGAAACTAAAGGGAATTTAACAGATCATTATGATCCAAAAAGAAAAGTTGTTCGTTTATCTACAGATATATATCATGGAAAAACTATTGCATCTGTTGCGGTTGCTGCTCATGAGTGTGGTCATGCAATGCAGGATAAAGAGGCTTATTTTTACATGAGAATAAGAAGTGTTATTTTTCCAGTTGTAAATTTTGCAACTTCTATTTCTTATTTTATATTATTTTTAGGTTTAATATTTGAATCTTTAAATTTAATTTGGGTAGGAATAATTTTAGTTGGGTTAGGTCTTTTATTTCAAATAGTTACTTTACCTGTTGAAATTGATGCTAGTAAACGAGCTAAAGAATTGATAGAAAAATTAGATCTTGTTAACGAAAGTGAACAAGATAGTGTTAAGAATATGTTAAGTGCCGCGGCAAGTACTTATTTAGCAGGGGTATTATCAAGTGCATTAGAAATATTAAGATTGATTTTAATTTATGGCAATAGAAGAGATGATTAAAGAGTGTTTACTTGATATTTAAAGTTTTCACTTTTTTAATTTTTAGGAAAATCATAAGTTCTCTTTATTGCAAATTGATTTTTGATATGGTATTATGTTAATAGTGTAAGAATAAAAGGAAGTGGCTAGATATGCAAGCTGATATTTTAAAAAAGATTGATGTTTTAGTTGATATGGCTGGATCATCAGTTAGTGTAGATACATTACAAGCTGAGTTAAATGAAATTGAAAAAGAAAGTGATAAATTAAATAGAGAACTTTCTCTTTTGACAAGTGATGCTATAAATGTAAAGTATTTTAAGGCTAGTGAAAAACAAGTTGATGAAAATATTAAAGTTAGTTTAGAATCAAAGATAAGAAAGCAAGAAGCTACACTTGATGAGTTACAAGAAGAAATAGATTCTGTGTCAATTGAAGAAGCTAAACTTCATGATAGTATTAATGTCATCAAAGAAAAAATTTCATCAAGTAATGAATATATAGTAGCTTTAAGTGAACGTATCGCCACTATATCTGATGCTACTTCTTTAGAAAGATATAAAAATACTTTAGAGATTGAAAATAAACGTCTTGAAGATTTAAATTTACTTTTAAATAAGAAAGAGGAAGAATATAGCATTGTTTTAGAAAAATTAAACTATTTAGATTTAGCTAGAAAAGAAATTTATGCTAAATTAGAAAGTGATAAAGAGCAACTTGTTGAAACTAAAGCTAGTTTAGTTAATCCTACTTCATATGTTGACGAAGATTTAAAGAAAATAGATGAAGGGCGAATTGATGAAATAACTAAACATATATTAGAGTTAGATAAAAGAAGAATTGAAATAATTACAGATCCTGCAATGATTGCGGAAGAGGCTAAAAAGTTAATAGATGTAAATGACTTTATAAATGCTTTATCAAAAATTAAAGAATTAGTGACTATTGTTAAAGAAAAGCCTTATATGAATATTTTAAGTCAAAAAGAATTAGATTCAATGTTGCCAGAAGAGTTTGAAAATGCTAGTAATATTAGAGATGAATTTGCTGCTTTAATTGATTCTAAAGATTATAATATAACTGATTCAAGTGTAATTTTAGAACGTATTGAATATTTAAAGAAACAAATTGCTTATTTTGAAGAAAAAATAAGGAAAGCTCAAGAAGAGATAAGTAGTTTAGATACAAATGATTTTGTAATTCTTAATGAAAAATTACTTGAAACTATAAAAGTGTCTGAGAAATTAGAATTAAGTATTCAAGATTATGAAGAAATAATTGCTAATGGTGAAGATAAAACTCCAAAAAGACGTGGAATACTAAATTCTGCTTTCCAAATGAAACAAAAAGATTTAGAAAATGTTTATATGGTTATTGAGAGTTATAAAAAAGATCAAAAAGATTTGATTAAAAGAACTTATGATATTGAAGCAATAGAGATTGCTTCTTATGAAGAAAGTATTAAAAAATTAAAAGATGAAATAGAAATGCTTAATAACGCTTTGGCTGAAGTTAATAAAACAAAAGATGTTTTAGCAATGGAAAATGATAAGAAAAAATTAAAAGAGTTAGATGATGCGGTAAAAGCAATACAACATCGTCAAAAATATAATGCAACTCCAAATGAAATTTTTGATGAAATAGAGATTTATTTAGGATCAGTTGATGATAAAGAGATAAAAGATAGTTTTGGAGACTTAAATATTGATTTAAATGATACAATTGTTGAAAAGATAGATGATTCACAAATAATTGAAGATTCTTTTAAAATAAAAAATTCTGAAAATAAAGATGAAGTGATAGAATCAGTAGAGTTGGAAGATTCTATTGATGGTATTGAAATACAAAGTATGAGCAATATCAATTCTAAAGATGTAGTAGATTTGCAAAATGATATAAATGAGTTTTCCAAAATAGATGATGGAGTAGAAAATGAAAGATTAAAAGTAGTTTCAATAGAACCAATTGAAAATCCAAATCAGGAAAACCCTTTTATTATAGGTGAATATAAAGATAGTAATGATGAGGTGGATTAATGGAGTTGCAGATTAATACAATAATTACTCTTTCTAATAATGAAAAATATATTATTTTAAGTGAAGCAACTTTTTTTAAAGATAAGTATTTTAGAGCAATTAAAATGGATGAAGCTAAAGGAATTGAATCAAATAATATAGTAATTTTTCGTGAAGAAATAGATGATTTAGACATTTATGTAAGAAAAGTTATTGATGATAATTTACTAGAGCAATTAACAAAATTATTTTGATAAAAAGATAAATTTTTGAATAATTATTGATAATAATCAATATAAATGCAAAATGAGAAGAGAGGTTAATGTTTACATTGGCTTCTTTTTTGAAGAAAAATTTTTTAAATATTAATATGATTTTTAGTTATATATTCAGCTTAATGATATTTGTAATTCATAGTTAAATATTTGACAAGTAATTTTTATTTATGTTAAATTAAGTTAATATTTTATAGAGAGGAAAGAAAATGAATTCAAAGGAAGAGCTTTATTTGAAATATAAATTTGCCAAGCAAATGTTAGAAACTGAAATAAATATTTTAATTGAAGAGTTTATTTTTAAATATGGTTATAATCCTGTTGAACATGTAAAGTCTAGGATAAAGTCTGAAGAAAGCATTATGAAGAAGCTAGAAAAAAAAGATTATGATAAAACACTTGATAATGTGGCTAGTCATATTCATGATGCTGTTGGTGTACGTATAGTTGTTTCTTTTTTGAGTGATGTTTATGATATTGTATCTGTTATAAAGAAATCAAAGAATTTAATTATTGTTGGCCAAAAAGATTATATAAAAGATCCTAAGGATACAGGATATATTTCTTATCATTTAAACGTTTTAGTGCCTATTTATTTAGAAGATAAAACTATTTCAGTAGAAGCTGAAATACAAATTCGTACTATTGCAATGGATTTTTGGGCAAGTTTAGATCATAAAATACAATATAAATTTCCTAAAGAAATACCTTTAGATGTTAAAGAGAGAATGTATGAAAATTCACTAATTATAAAAGAGCTCGATAAACAAATGATGCATTTAAATGATACAGTAAATAAATATGAGAAACAATAAAAAGTAATTTACAATTTTAGTAAAAATCGTTATAATAGTTTAGGAAGTAGGAGGTATAATTTATGGAATTAAAAGGAAGTAAAACAGAAAGTAATTTAATGGCTGCTTTTGCAGGTGAGTCTCAAGCAAGAAATAAGTATACATATTATGCATCTAAAGCAAAAAAAGATGGTTATGAACAAATAGCAGCTATTTTTGAAGAAACAGCAAATAATGAAAAAGAACATGCAAAACTTTGGTTTAAAGCTTTACATGATGGTGATGTACCAGATACACTTACAAATTTAAAAGATGCAGCAAGTGGTGAGAATTATGAGTGGACTGAGATGTATAAAGAATTTGCTCAAACTGCTCGTGAAGAAGGATTTACAGAAATTGCCAATTTATTTGAAATGGTTGGAGATATAGAGAAGCATCATGAAGAAAGATACATGAAGTTAGTAGAAAATATAGAATCAGATTTAGTATTCCAAAAAGGAGAAGAGAAGGTATGGATTTGTCGAAATTGTGGACATGTTTATGTAGGAGAAGCTGCACCAAAAGTATGTCCAGTTTGTAAACATCCTCAATCTTTTATGGAATTAAAAGCAGAAAATTATTAAAAGTACATATTAGTACTTTTTTTCTTGAAAATAAATGTTATAATACATGGCATAAAGGGGAAGTTTTATGACAAAAAGAGAAGAAAATGATATAAAAAAAACAATTATAAAAGAAATAAAAGAGAAAGTTTTAACAGATTTGAATAAAGAGATAAATAATTCAATTTTAAATAATGTTGATAAGTTTAAAGAAGAATTTAAAAGTGATATAAGTGATGAAATTAACAATGAAGTAGTTAATATTGTTAAAAGAGAAGAAAAAAGAGTTTTAAGAAGTAAGAATTTTTCATTGTTTAAAAAGAATATTATTATTATAGTTTTATTTATTTTGCTTTGTTATTTTGGATATTGTCTTTACGATGTTAAATATTTTTCTTTTATGAAAAGTGATTGTGAAAAAAATGGAAGTTGTGTAAATAATATAGAGACTAACCTTATTCCAGAAGATAAAACAGAAGAAATAATTAAAGATAAAGATTGGTATATAAATAATTATGGATATTTACTAAATGATGCTCAAGTATTATTAAGTGCAGATCAAGCAAATGCTTATTATTTATATAGCAATGATCATAAGTTAGATGAGATAAAAACTTCGTATTTATTAAATATGGCTTTAAAGAAAGTACATGAAAAAGATATTAAAACTAATTCCCTTAATGTCATGATAGATGCCGAAATTTTAAGAAATTCTTATCAACAATTATTTGGGACTTTGGATTCTTATAAAGATGTTTCATTTTCTTATAAGTGTTTAAATTTTATTTATAATAAAGATAAAGATAGATATGTTGCAGATAATAATAAATGTAGCGAATCTAATAAAAAAGTTTTAGAAATTATTTCTGATATGTTTGAGGAAGGAAATAAGTTATATATTTTAACAACAGCAACTATTTTTGATAAAAATGAAAGTAGTTATTATACTTTTGACAATTTATATGATCCAATAATGATGGATGTAACAGAAGAGAATCTGGAAGAAAATGCTAAAAAATTAAATAAATATCAATATGTATTTAAAAAAGTAGATGATATTTATTATTTAGATTCTATTACTAAGTTAAAATAACGATAGACCGTTATGTATTTTTAAAATTTTTAGGTATAATTATATTAAATATTTAATTTTATTTGAGAGATTTAAATAATTAGATGTAATAAATTTTTTAATTTCAATTTTTATAATTATTTTTCCTTTATTTTATTTTTAAATTTACTCAACGCAAAATTAAATATTTTTTCTATGTATTTTTTTATTTTATGTTATAATAATTTTTAGTGAGACGTTTGAAAGTATTTTTTAGTAATTATATTAAGTTCTATTAAGAGATTAGGTGCCATAAAGGCTGGGAGCACTTAAAGATAAGTAATATAATGAAGTTCGTAATACTTGAGTTTTGCCGTAATGAATGCGTTATATCTAAATTTGAGTGCTAGATTTTTATCTAGAATTTGGGTGGTACCGCGGAAAAAGCTTTTTCGTCCCTTACAGAATTTTTGTAAGGGACTTTTTAATGGAGGAATTAAAAATGAAAGAAAAATTAGAAGAAATTAGTAAACAAGGTTTACAAAAAATAGATAATATAAAAAGTATAGAGGAATTACAAGATTTACGTAAAGAATTAATGGGAAAGAAAAGTCCTTTATCCGAAGTTTTAAAAACGCTTGGAACATTAAATCCAGATATGAAAAAGGAAGTTGGCATGAAGGCAACTGAGATAAAAAATACTTTTTCTTTAAAATTAGATGAAAAAGAAGAAGAATTAATTGCGGCAAAAAGTGTAGTTGATGAACCAATTGATTTAACTTTACCTGGTATTAAACCAGAGGAAGGAGTTTTACATCCAATTACACAAATGTGCTATGATTTAAATGATGCCTTTTTATCTTTAGGATTTGAAGTATATAATGAAGATGATATTAGTAGTGAAAAATATGCTTTTGATAATTTAAACTTTGCACCTGATCATCCAGCTCGTCAATCAATGGATACTTTTTGGATTGAGGGAACAGAAGATAAGTTAGGAAATGAAAGACTTTGTCTTCGACCTCACTTAACTGGAGGTTCAGTTAGATATTTGTTAGAACATGGTGCTCCAGCAAGATTTGTTTATCCAGGAAGAGTTTATCGAAATGAAACAACAGATGCTAGACATGAAAGAGCTTTTTTTCAATATGAAGCTTTGATTGTTGACAAAGATATATCTTTTTCATCAGGTGTTGTTATGATTCAAACTATTTTTGAAAAAGTTTTTGGTAGAAAAATTAATGTACGTATGCGTGAAGGATTTTTCCCTTTTACAGAACCTGGTTATGAAATTGATATGGAATGTTTAGTATGTACAGGAAAAGGTTGTAGAGTTTGTAATCATAATGGCTGGATTGAAGTTATGCCTGGTGGAGTAATTCATCCAAATGTTTTAAAATCTGCTAATTTAGATCCAGAGGTTTGGACTGGGTTTTATATTAATATAGGATTAGATCGACTTGTTATGATGCGTTATGGAGTTGATGATGTAAGATTATTTCATAGTGCTGATCTCAGATTTTTAGAACAATTTAAATAGGGAGGATTTTTTATGAGAGTATCATTAAATTTAGTAAAAAAATATGTTGATTTACCAGCTAATTTAACTTCTGCACAAATTGCTTATGATTTAACACTTAGAACCGTAGAAGTAGAATCAGTTGAAAATACTAGTGAAAAGTATCATGATATTGTTGTTGGTAAAATTTTAAATGTTAATAAACATCCAAATGCAGATTTATTAAGAATTTGTATAGTAGATATTGGAGAAGCAAAACCTGTACAAATTGTTTGTGGTGGTTCTAATTTATATGAAGAAGAATATGTGGTTGTGTCAAAACCAGGTGCAGAAGTAGTTTGGCATGGTGAAGGAGAACCTGTTAAAATCAAAGAAACTAAAATGCGTGGAGAATCGTCTTATGGAATGATTTGTGGAGCTGAAGAAGTTTATTTAAGTAAATTATTTCCTCCTAAAGATAATCATGAAATTGTAGATTTAAAAGGAATAGAATGTATTCCGGGTCAAAATATTGCTGAGGTATTATGTATGGACGATACAGTTTTAGAAATTGATAATAAGTCCTTAACAAATCGTCCAGATTTATGGGGACATTATGGAATTGCCCGTGAGTTATCAGCAATTTATGATGTGCCCCTTAAAGAACTTCCTAAACATAAAATAGATTTTAGCTTACCAGAATATAACGTAGAAATAATGGATCCTGAGAAATGCCAACGTTATGTGGCTATAGAAATAGATTCTGTTTATGAAAAAGCGTCACCAATGTGGATGAAAGCGTTACTTGTTAATTGTGGATTACGTCCAATTAATGCGATTGTAGATATTACAAATTATGTAATGATTGCTGTGGGTCAACCATTACATGCTTTTGATCGAACTCATGTAGATGGAGAAAAAATTGTGGTACGTAATGCAAAAAAAGGTGAACAATTATTATTACTAGATAATAATACTATTGATTTAACGGAAGATGATTTAGTTATTAGTGATGAACATAATGCCATGGCTCTTGCTGGTATTCGGGGGGGAATGAAAGATTCTATATTATCGGATACAACTGGAATTATTTTAGAAATAGCTAATTTTACTGCTCAAACTATAAGAAAATCTGGTAAACGTTTTGATGAAAAAACAGATGCTTCTATTCGTTATGAAAAGAATATTGATACAGAACGTGTTGATCAGGGAATTGCTTTATCTTTAGAATTATTTAAAGAGTTTTTTCCTGAAAGTAATATTGTATCTTTTTGTGATCAATATCCTAAAAAAACAAAAAGAGCAGAGATTTCTATATCACAAGAATTTTTAAATATTCGTTTAGGAAAAGTATTAGCAAAAGATATTGTTGAAAGGGTTTTAAAAGCTCTTGGATATGAAGTGGAATTTAAAGATAACGTTTATCATGTTATTGTTCCAGTATGGCGCTCTACAGGAGATGTATCTATTAAAGATGATGTAATGGGAGATATAGCACGCCTTCTTAGTTTTGATAGTTTTTCTGCTAAACCATTAACGATTACTTTTTCACATGCTGTTCATCAGGATAGTATTTTATTAGAAAGAAGATTAAGAGAGTATTTGGCTTATCGTTGTGGTTTTAATGAAATATTTACTTATCCTTGGATTGATGAAAAATATATTAAAGCTATAAAAACAGATTTATCTAAATCTATTAAGTTAGCAACACCTCCAGCACCTGAACTTTCTTTTCTTAGAAGTTCGTTAATTCCTGGAATGTTAGAAGCTATTAGTAAAAATTTAAGATATTATGAAAACTTTAAAATGTTTGAAATGGCACAAATTTTTGAAAAAGGAGAATATCATGAATCTTCATTAGATGAAACTCTCCCAATTCATAAAAAATATTTAACAGGATGTATTGTTGGTAAAAATGCTAAAGATATATTCTATCAATTAAAAGGTGCTATTGAATCTATGGCTTCATTTTGTCATATGAAAGATTTAACATTTATAAGAGAAGAAAAGCCATCTTGGGCTGATGTAAATGTTTATTTAAATATTATGTGTGACGAAAAAATAATTGGTTCTATAGGATTATTATCTTTTGCAGTTATGAGTGAGACAAAAATTAAGCGGACAAATGTAGCTTTATTTGAAATTAATTTTGGTTATTTAAAACCATTTGATTCAAGAACAAATGAATTTAAACATTTACCACAATTTCCTTTAGTAGAAAAAGACTTATCTTTATTAATAGACAATGATATTTCTTGGGAAGTTATTACTGAAACGATTAAAGGAAAAGTAAAAGAAATCCAATTTATTGAAGAATATCGTGGGAATCAAATACCAGATGGTAAAAAATCAGTTATGCTGCGAATTAAAATTGGTAATGATAATGGAACAATGACTTCTGAAGAAATTACCAAGGAAATGGAACAAATTGTTAAAATTTTATATAAAAAATGTGGAGCTGAACTTCGAGAGGAATAAATTAATTTCATTAAATTTTAGTTAATGCTAATCAGGTATTAACTTTTTTTGTAATTTATAAGTTTTATAATTAAATATTTATAATCAATTATTATTATAGATTTTTTCATTTGTTTTTCACAATTAAGTTATAATATATTTTAAAGGGAGTGAATTATGAAAGTATTAATTGTTGATGATGAAGAACTTATAAGAGATGTTATTAAAGAGTACTTAAATTTAGAGAATATGTTATTCGAAGAGGCGAGTAATGGATATGAAGCAATAGAAAAGGCTAAACAAGAAGATTTTGATGTAATTATTATGGATATTATGATGCCTAAAATGGATGGTTATAAGGCTGTAAAAGAAATAAGAGAGTTTAGTAATGTACCATTTATTATGTTATCAGCAAGAAGTGAAGAGTATGATAAACTTACTTGTTTTGATATAGGAGTAGATGATTATGTTACAAAACCATTTAGTCCTCGAGAATTAATTGCCAGAATAAAAGCAGTAACTAAACGCAATAATGTAGTTGATAATAATCAAGTTAGTTATAAATTTAAAGGTTTAGAAATTGATGCTTCAGCACATGAAGTATATATTGATGGAAATAATATATATTTAACTCCAAAAGAATATGATTTGTTAATGTACTTAATAGAAAATAAAAATATTGCTTTAACTCGTGAAAATTTGTTAACTAATATTTGGGGATATGATTTTTATGGAGATGATAGGACTGTTGATACTCATATAAAAACACTTCGAAATAATTTAGGAAAGTATCGTAATTTTATAATTACAATTAGAAAAGTTGGTTATAAGTTTGAATATAAAGAATAAAAGTATAAAAATTGTTTCTAAATTAAGAGAAAAACATAATAGTTTTAATGTTAAAACTTTATTATATTTAATTTTATTTAGTTTAGGAATAGTTGTATTTTTATGGTTGTTTCAAGTGATATTTTTACAAATAAGTTATGAACATTATCAAATAAAAAAAATGAATAATATAGTGGCTAAACTAGAAAAAACTTCCTGGGATGATTTAGATAATATGTTATCAACAATGGCTTATCAAAATAGTGTTTGTATAGAATTTGAGACAAATTATGGAAATAATTTGTTTTATAATACAATGCAAATTGGTTGTGGATTAAATAAAAATATTAATAGTATTAATGCAATTAAGGAAGATTTAAAAGAGAATTATGAGAAGAAAGGAGTTAAGTTAGTTAATCCTATTAGTCGAACTAAAGCTTATTTATATGAAATAAAGAATGATTATGGTTATATTTTTGTTTATAGTACTCTAGAAGATATTGATTCAACTAGTGTTGTTTTAAGAAGTCAACTTATTTATATTATGTTTTTAGTTTTGTTTTTTGCATGTTTGGTAGCATATTTTTTATCTAAAAAAATTACAAGACCAATTATGGGAATTACTAAGAAAGCAAAAGAGATGGGAAAAGGAAATTATGATATTGTTTTTCAAGAAAATGGAACTTTAGAAATTGATGAGCTTTCTAGGACCTTAAACGCTGCTTGTAAAGATATGAAGAAAATTGATGAATTAAGACGTGATTTGCTTGCAAATGTTTCACATGATTTAAAGACTCCTCTTACAATGATTAAAGCTTATGCTGAAATGGTAAGAGATATTACTTATGAGGATCAAGAAAAACGTAATAAAAATTTAAATGTAATAATTGCTGAAACGGACCGATTAACAGTTTTAGTAAATGATTTATTAGAACTTTCTAAATTACAATCATTAAATGGTGAAAAAATAGTATTAGAAGAATATGATTTGGTAAAAGAAATAAAAAATATTCTTACTAAATATGATATTGTTAAGGAAAAAGAAAATTATAATTTTGTTTTAGAAATTCCTGAAAAAGCAATGGTTAAAGCAGAAAAGAGTAAGATTAATCAAGTAATTTATAATTTAATAAATAATGCGGTTAATTATACTGGTAAAGATAAAAAGGTTATTATTCGAGTTACGGACAAAGGAAAGAAATATTTGGTAGAAATAATAGATACTGGAAAAGGAATTAAACATGATGATTTACCTTATATTTGGGATAAATATTATAAAAATGATAAGAAGCACCAAAGAAATGTTGTTGGAACGGGAATAGGTCTTTCGATTGTTCGTAATATTTTAGAACAGCATCGATTTAAATATGGTGTAGTTTGTAAAAAGGTTAGAGGAACTACATTTTTCTTTGAAATTGACAAATGCTAAATATTTCACTTTAACTTCACAAAAAGTTCATATTTGTTTGTTATCATGTAAATATGAAAGGAAAGTGATTATATAGATTAAAAAAAGATATTAAAAGTTAAAAAATAAATAAACGATAACTCTATACAATATAAATAACATATAAACTCAAACTCACACTTTTAGAAGAAAAGAATTAACCTTTTCTTCTTCTTTTATTTTTTTGATAAGTTATTATTTTTGAACATAAAATTATTAAAGATAAATATTTTAAATTTTATTCTTTGTATGCTAAAATAGATTTAGGAGAATGATGTTATGACTCAAAAGTTAGCAAATTTTATGATAGGTTTATTTGGAGGAATTGCAAGTAGTTTATTAGGAAAATATATAGTTATTTTTATTTTATCAATGATTCCAATACTAGAATTAAGAGGAGGACTTATTGCGGCAAGTTTATTTGATTTACCGATGTGGCAAAGTTTTTTAGTTTGCTTTCTAGGAAATATAATACCAATACCTTTTATATTATGGCTTATTAATCCAATATTTCGAAAAATGCGTGATTGGAAACATATGGGAAAAGTGGTTATTTGGTGTGAGAATAAAGCTAATTCTAAAAAAGATCAAATTGAGAATTTGAAGTATTTAGGGTTGTTTTTGTTTGTTGGTATTCCTCTTCCTGGTACAGGGGCTTGGACTGGTTGTTTAATTGCCGCACTACTTAATATGGATAAGAGAAAGTCTTGCTTAGCTGCATTTTTAGGTGTAGTATTAGCAGGAGTTATAATGCTAGTTTTTTCTTATGGAATTTTAGGGAGGATAATTTAAATGAAAACTCTTTATTTTATTAGTAATAATATGGTAAGTAATATTAATGTGGTTTATCCTAAACATGTAACTTTTAATAAAATAAGAGAAAGAACAATGCTTAGTATAAGAGGCGAAGAACTTGCTAAGAGTATTGCTAATTTAGATATATTTTCAAAGTGTGAAGTTATATATTCATCTAATTATTTTGGAGCAATGAACACAAGTAAGTATGTGGCAGATATAAATGCTTTGGATATTATTTTAGATGATCGCTTAGGAGAAAGAATAGTTGGAGAACTTGGATGTAATGAATATCGTTTTTTAAAGGGGATGCAAGAGCATGATTTTAATTATAAGTTAAAGAATGGAGAGTCAATTAAAGAGGTAAAAGTAAGAATGATATCCTGTATAAACGATATTTTACAAAGTGATTATGAAAATGTTTTAGTAGTTACACATAATATTGCACTTTTAAGTTATTTTATTTCTTTATGTAATAAAGGATTTAATTTAGAAGACAGATTAATTTTAGATTATCAGGAAGAAGTTATTTTTGATGGTATTTTTCATGAAATTGATTTAGTTAAAGTTGAATTTGAAGATGGAAAGATTTTTTCAATTAAAAGATTAAAATAAATAGTTATTATTTTATTTACGTCTGTTTTTTGATTTTCTTCATTTTTTTTTTGTTTTAAGGTATAATAATTTTAGGAGTGAATGTTATGTATTTAGTTAATGGACATAATGTTTTTATTGTAGTATTTGTTACTTTTTTTTGTAGTTTAGTGACAACTCCAATTGTTAGAAAGATTGCAGTTCATATTAAAGCATTAGATCATCCTAATGCAAGAAGATTAAATAAGGTTTCAATGCCTACCATTGGAGGTTTAGCAATATTCTTTTCATTTATGCTAGGATATATGTTGTATGCTAGAAGTAGTATACAAATGTTATCAATATTAATAGGGAGTTTTATTTTAGTTTTAATGGGTATGATTGATGATATTAGTCCAATAAAAGCAAAATATCAGTTAGTTGCTCAAATTATTGCAGCAGGAATAATTGTTTTTTATGGTAATATTACTCTTGATTATATAAGTTTTTTAGGTTTAAATTTAACTTTTTTAGCACCTTGGAATTATATTATAACTATTTCTATTATTGTAGCTATTATTAATGCTATAAATTTATCTGATGGATTGGATGGTTTGTGTTCAGGAGTTAGTGCAATTTATTTTTTAACTATAGCTATTATTGCTTTTATTATGAATACAAAAGAAGGACTTGATACTACACTTTCATTGATTATGCTTGGATCAATTTTGGGATTTTTAGTTTACAATTTTCCTCCAGCTCAAATATATTTAGGAGATACTGGAAGTAATTTACTTGGATTTATTATTGCGGTAACAGCACTTTTAGGATATAAAACAGCAACATTTACATCTTTAATTATTCCTTTAGTTATTTTAGCGACTCCAATTATTGATGTATTATTTTCGATTATCCGGCGAATTTCAAAAGGTCAGAATCCTTTTAATACGCCAGATAAGCAACATTTGCACCATCAATTGTTAAAAATGCAGTTTTCTACTAGATCATCTTTGTTAATAATTTATGCAATCGATATTTTATTTGCTGGTATTTCTATTTTTTATGCTTTAGGAGATACATATTATGCAATATTTATTTATATTGGATTAATGATTATTTTTTTGTTTATAGTATTAAAAACAGACATCTTATTTAAGCGTAGTAAGGATAAAAATAATGAAAAAAGTAATTAATTTATATAAAAGGTATGAGGAAATTATTAATTATTTAGCTGTTGGCATTTTAACAACAGTTATTAGTTTAGTTACTTATTTTATTTGTGTACATACTTTTTTAGACGTAACAAATGCAGTAGAGTTGCAAATTGCTAATATTATTTCGTGGATTTTGTCAGTAATATTTGCTTATGTTGCTAATCGAGTATTTGTTTTTAAAAGTGAGTCAAATAATTATTTAAAAGAAATTATGAGTTTCTTTTCTGCAAGAATATTGACTCTTTTAATGGATATGGCGATAATGTTTGTTTTAGTCAGCCTTTTAAGATTAAATGATTCAATAGCTAAAATTTTTAGTCAAGTTGTAATAATAGTTGCTAATTATATTTTTAGTAAGTTATTTGTTTTTAAAAAATAAAAGATAATAAAAGATTCTTAATAGGAATCTTTTATTATGCTATAATTAATTTAAAGGTGATAATATGTTAAAAAAAATTGATAATTATTTAGAATATTTTATTATATTTTTTCCTTTAATTGATTTTTTGACGGGAATTCTTACATGGCAAAATCTTGATTATAGTATAGGTTTTATAACTAAAGGTCTTTTTTTGATATTTACAGTAATTTATCTTTTGAAAAACTATCCAAATAAAAAAATATTTTTATTTATGGGAATTTATTTTGTGATTTATTTTCTGTATTTAATCCTAAATGAAATGAGTTTAAAGATAGAAATAACCAATATTATTAAAATATTTTATTTGCCAATTTTAATTTTGTTTTTTTCTAATTATGAGAATAAAAAATTAAATAAGAAAACTATCAGTTATATATTATTTTTTTATTTAATTTTGTATCTTGTTCCAATGTTTTTAGGAATGGGTCATAACATTAATGAAGTGTATCCTAATAAAAATTTATATTTGTCTTATTTTTATATTGGTAATGAACTAGTTAATATTTTTGTTGTTTTATTGCCAGCGGTTATTGTTTATTTAATAGAAAGCAATAGCTATTTATTAAAAGGGATGTTTTTAGTTTTATTATTTGTAACTATTTGTTTGTTGGGAACTAAAGCATTTTATTTAAGTTTAGGAATTATATTTATTTATTTTATTATTTTCTATTACAAAGACATTTTTAAAGTAATAAAAAAGAATCAATTAAAAATATTATTAGGAGTTATAGCTATTCTAGCTGGTCTTATTGTATATGTTCCGAAAATGGATTTATATGAAAATATTAAAACTTCTTTAAATTATTATGAAATAGATGATGTTAGAGAATTATTAAAATTAGAAAATATTGATCATATTATTTTTAGTAATCGTCTTACTTTTCTTTGTGATATTAATAAACAGTATTTAAAGAGTGATTCTATAGAAAAACTTTTAGGTATTGGAAGAGAAAAAATTTTGGCAACAAAAGATGTTGAGATAGATTGTTTTGATATTTTTTATAGTTTAGGGATTATTGGGAGTGCTTTTTATATTGTTTTCTTTTTCTATATATTTAAACAAGCTAAGTTAAAAAATGTTTATAAGTTTAGCATTATCTTAATATTTTTAATATCTTGTTTTTCAGGACATGTTTTGCTAAGCCCAATGGTTAGTACTTATATTGCATTGTTGTTTTTGGTTTCCAACAATGATAAAGGTTTGGAAAAAGTAAATATTTTATTAGTTAGTAATATGTATCCAAATGATAAATATCCACATTATGGTATTTTTGTTAAGAATACTTATGATTTATTAAATAAAAATGGCTTTAATATGGATTTAGTAGTTATTCACAAGACAAATAATAAGTTAAAAAAAGTTATATATTATTTCAAATTTTATTTAGTATCTTTTTGGAAGTCTGTATGGAATAATTATGATTATATATATGTTCATTTTATTTCACATTCAACAAGAGGAGTTTTTATACCATTTATTTGTTCCAAAAATACAAAATTAGTTTTAAATACGCATGGTAATGATATAGTTGCTGATTATGATTTTGAAATTAGGAATGAAATTGTTAGTGCTAAGTATTTAAAGAAAGCTGATATAGTCATCGCTTCATCTAATTATTTTAGAGATGTACTTAAAAATAAATATCAAGTTTCGGAAGAAAAAATAGTTGTTTATCCAGCAGGTGGGGTTGATTTAAATAAATTTAAAGTAATAAAAAAAGAAGAAGCTTTGGAAAAATTAGAAATAGATAAAGATATAAAATATTTTGGATATGCAGCTCGTATTGAAAAAGATAAAGGATATGATACTCTTTTATTAGCAATAAATGAATTAAAGAAAAGAGATAAATTAAAGAATATAAAGTTTATAATTGTCGGAAGCGGACAAGAAGAAAATATTTTAAAGGAAATGATTGATAAGTATAAGTTATCAACATATATTGTGAGAAAACCTTTAGTTAGTCAAAGTGAGTTGATAAATATATTTAATGTGATAGAGGCTTTTATTTATCCAACAAGACGTAAGAGTGAAAGTTTGGGGTTAACAGGGTTAGAAGCTATGGCTTGTGGTGCTTTGGTTATTGGAAGTAATAAGTATGGACCAGGTTCTTATTTAGTAGATAGTAAAAATAGTATAACATTTAATTCTGAGGATTATAAAGAATTAGCAACTAAAATAGAAGAAGTTTTAGAAATGAAAAAGAAAGAAAAAGAAAATTTAATTAAGAATGCTCATAAAACTAGTGAAAAATTTAGTGTGAATAAAACAAGTAATATTTTGCTTGATGTATTTAAAAAAAGTAATTAGACCTATAATAAAAGGATTATAGGTTTTTATTTATTTTTAGATATGTTAAAATGTTATTAGAGGGTAATTTATGAAAAATGGAATGGTAATTTTAAATTATAATGATTTTGAAAATACTTCATTAATGATTAATGATATAAAAAATTATAAAATTTTAGATATTATTGTTGTAGTTGATAATAAAAGCACAGACGATTCTGTAAAACAATTAAAAAAGTATGTAAGTAATAAAATTAAAATTGTGGAAGCTAAAGAGAATAAAGGTTATGCTGCGGGAAATAATGTTGGAATTAAATACTTAATAGATAATTATGAAATTGATAATATTATTATATCTAATCCAGATATTATTGTAAGTGAAAGAGAAATAAAAACGTTGATAAATGATTTAGAAAAAAAAGAGATATCTGTAATTGCTCCAAATATCAAAGAACCAAATGGAATATCTAAAGGCTGGAAATTACCAACATTTTTGTCAGAATTATTATCAAATGTACCATATTTTCATTTTTTATCAGATAAAATTCTTAGTTATAGTGAAGAAGAGTATAAAAATGATTTAACACAAGTTGAAGTTGTTAAAGGATGTTTTTTTATAATTAAAAAAGATGTATTTAAAGCGATAGATTTTTTTGATGAAAATACATTTTTATACTATGAAGAAATAATAATTGGTAAAAAACTAAAAGAATTGGGCTTTAAAACTTTTGTTGATAACAGGGTTACTATTATTCATGCATTAAGTCAAAGTGTGGATAAGAGTATTAATCGGATAAATAAGTTTAAAATATTAAAGAGTAGTCAGTATTATTATGAAAAGGATGTAAATAAAATTGATGTATTTAAATTAGCTTTGTTAAGACTTACTTATTATGTAAATTTGTATTTATCTAAGTTTATTAATTTATTTAGGAAGTGATGGAATGAAGAATATTATAATTATTGGAGCTCGAGGTTATAAAGCTAGTTATGGTGGATGGGAAACTTTTGTAACTAACTTAGTAGAAAATTATAAAGAAAAAAATACAATATTTCATATTCCTGAATTAACAAATGATAAGCTATTAAAGAATAAAGTTTTGAAAAAAGATAATGTCGATTGTTTACAAGTTTATTCACCAAGTGTAGGCTTTGTAACAATGTTCATATATGCGATTAAAGCTTTAAAAAAAGTTAATAAATATATCGAAGATAGGAATTTAGAAAATGTTGTGGTTTATATTTTAGGATGTAGGATGGGGCCATTTTATCATTATTTAGTTAGACCTTTACAAAAAAAAGGAATAACAATTTATTTAAATCCTGATGGTTTAGAGTGGATGAGAGAAAAGTGGAATAAAGTAATTAAACAATGTTTTAAAATAAGTGAATATTGTATGGTTAAGAATAGCGATGTTATTGTAAGTGATTCAAAAGCAATTCAAAATTATATTGATACAAAGTATAAAAAGTTTAATAAAGATTCATATTTTATTTCATATGGTGCTTATTTGAGTCAAAAAGGTGTTAAAAATATAATTGTAAACGATTTGTTTAAAAAGTGTAAAATTAAAGAAAAGAGTTATTATTTAATTGTTGGAAGATTTGTGCCAGAGAATAATTATGAGTTAATAATTAAAGAGTTTATGAAAACTAATATTAAAAAAGATTTAGTTATTGTATCTAATGTAGAAGAAAACAAGTTTTATAATAATTTAAAAGAAAGAACATCTTTTGATAAGGACAAGCGAATTAAGTTTGTAGGAAGTATATATGATAAAGAAGCTTTAATTTATATAAGAGAAAATGCTTATGCATACATCCATGGTCATTCTGCTGGAGGAACAAATCCATCCCTTTTAGAAGCTTTGGCAACTACTAATGTAAATATTTTGTTTAATGCTGTTTACAATGTAGAAGTTGGAATGATGTCAAGTCTTTATTTCAGTAAACAAGATGGAGATTTAAAAAGAATAATTGAACGTGTAGAGAATTTTAGTGATAAAGATATAAAAAAATATGGTAAGCTTGCTAAAGAAAGAATTAAAGAAGAATATACTTGGGATTTAGTTGTTGATAAGTATAAAAAAATGTGGAAAGAAGTGAAAAAATGAAAAAGCTATTGAAAAAAACTAAATTATATAGATTGTATTCAAATACAAATAAGATTAATGAAACTAATAATAGGATTATAGAATTGGAGCAAAAGTTAATTCAAAGTCAAGAACAGATCAATAACCTTAATGATTTATTGATAAAAAATCTTAAGATATCTAATGAGAATCTTTTTGCCACTATTTTTCATGATACTATAAAGAATAGTAATTGGTTTAATATTCCTTTGTCTTTATCATCAGGGGCAATAGGATATCCTTTTGCATATATTTTGTATCGAATTTTAGATGAAATAGAGCCTAAAAATATTTTAGAAACAGGTATGGGGCAATCGACAAAAATAATTACAGAATATGTTAAGTCACATAAAAAGGTAAAACATGATGTGGTAGAACATGATAAGGAATGGATTGAGTTTTTTAAAACAAATACGAATATGAGCGAATTTCAAAATATACATTTATTAAAGAATTATAAAAGAAAATTTAATGGCTGTGAATTAAATGCTTATAAAAACTTTAGAGAAGAATTTAAAAATAAAAAATTTGATTTAATTACTATTGATGGACCTGTAGGGGTAGGACAGGAATATTCAAGAATGGATATTTTAGATATCGTTCCAGAATGTTTAGAAGACAAATTTATTATTTTAATTGATGATAGCGAAAGAATAGGAGAACAAAGAACAATTCAAATGTTGGAAGAAAAATTAGATAATAATAAAATAAAATTCTATAGTGGATATCAATACTGGGGAACTACAAGTGTTTATATTTGTGTATCGAAAGATTTAGAATTCTTGTGTCATATTTAATGAGGGAAAAAATGAATAAAATATGTGTTTATACTTGTATTACGGGAGATTATGATAATTTAAATGAATTAAAAAATAAAGAAAAAGGAAGATTATCTTTGTTTTACAAATAACAAAAATATAAAATCAAAAACTTGGAAAGTTATTTACATTAAAGATTCAAAGCTAACTAATGTACAATTGGCAAGAAAAACTAAAATATTAGGAAATGAATATACTAAAAAATATGATATAACAATTTGGATGGATGGGAATCAATATTTTAAAAAAAGTATTCACGATTTTTTAGATACTTTTGTTAATAATAAGAATGAAGATTTTATTTCTTTTAAACATCATGCAAGAGATTGTATTTATGAAGAAATTAATGCTTGTATGCAATTTAAAAAAGAAGAGAAACAGAAACTTTTGAAAATAAAAGATTTTTATTTAAAAGAAAAATATCCATTACATAATGGTTTGATTGAATCAAGTATAATTGTTAGGAAAAATAGAAATAAATTAGTAGAAAAAACAATGGATATGTGGTTTAAGTATTTATTTAAATATACTAAAAGAGATCAGTTGACATTTAATTATTGTGTTTATAAAACAAATATGCCTGTTTCTTATATTGATTTAAATATATGGGATAATGAGTGGACTGGTCATTATTTTCATAAACCTGAAGATAATCGTTTAGACTTTTATCGATTGTATTTTGGTGATAGTAAAGAATTTGAATTAGAAAAATATGTTGAAGGATATTATAATTATGAAAGCGATTTTTATAAATTTAATGTTGATATTCCTAATGATACTAAAGAGATAGAATTTGAGTTAAGTGAGAAAAAAAATTTAATGATAGAAAATTTTGAAGTAAGTTATTATAGAAAAATAGATATAATTAAATTTAATTTTTTAGATTTAAATAATAAAATTTATTTTTATGATAAGCCAGTTTTTTTGCTTAAAGGAGATTTTAAAAAAGGAACTCGACTTAAGTTTAAAGTTAAATTAAAAGAATTTATAAAAGATGATTTTAGTGAAGTTTTAGAAGAAATTAAAAATTTAATAATTATTCAGTTTGATCTACAGAAAAATATAACTGAAAAGGAAAAATTAATAAAAAAGCAGAGTGATATTATAAAATATAATGAGAATGTTTTAAAGGATTTAGAAAGTAAATATTTGAAAATTATAAATAGTAAAAGTTGGAAAATAATTACAAAGTTTCAAAAGTTAAAAGAATTTATGTTTAAATAAATTTGGTAGATAGTAGTTTTAAGATATGATATAATTAAATGAATATGGAGGCAAAGATGAAACAGAAAAATTCTAGTTATTCAATTAGTGTAATTGATGTAAAAAAATCCTTTAAATTATTTTATGAAAAACCAACAACTTTAAAAGAACGATTAGTTTTTTGGAATAAGAAAAAAAGTGATGAACATGAAGTTTTAAAAAATATTAATTTAAATATTAAAAAGGGTGAAACGGTTGCTTTAATAGGAACAAATGGAAGTGGTAAATCAACTCTTTTAAAATTGATGACTAAAATTATTTATCCAACAACAGGTAAAATCATTACTAAGGGTAAGTTAACTTCTTTATTAGAGTTAGGTGCTGGTTTTCACCAAGATTTTACTGGAAGAGAAAATATTTATTTTAATGCTGCTATATTTGGTTTAACAAAAAAAGAAATTGATGAAAGATTAGATGATATTATAGAATTTTCTGAATTAGGAGAATTTATTGATAGTCCTGTTAGAACTTATTCATCGGGTATGTATATGCGGCTTGCCTTTTCAGTTGCTATTAATGTTGAGGCTGATATATTGTTGATTGATGAAATCTTAGCAGTTGGGGATCAGCATTTTCAAGATAAATGCTTTGAAAAGTTAAAAGAATTAAAAAATAGCAATAAAACAATAGTTATTGTTAGTCATAGTTTAGGAGCTGTAAAATTGTTATGTGATAGAGCTGTATGGCTTTTTGATGGTGAAGTTCGAATGGATGGAAAAACAAATGATGTTATTGATGAATACTTGAAGGTGTGTGGATAATATGGTAAGGCTTTTTCAAGAATTATATAAATATAGAGAACTATTAAAAACTAATGTAAAAAAAGAAATTAGAGGAAAATATAAGGGCTCTTTTTTAGGAGTTTTATGGTCTTTTATAAATCCTTTATTAATGACTTTAGTGTATGCAATTGTTTTTCCTTTTATTTTAAAAAATACAACTCCCCATTATGTGACTTATTTAATAATAGGAATTTTGCCTTGGAATTGGTTTACGACAGTTATTGCTCAAGGAACAACATCTTTTTTATCTAATGCTGGAATTATTAAAAAAGTTTATTTTCCTAGAGAAATTATACCAATAAGTGTTGTTACAAGTGGACTTGTTAATTTTTTAATATCTTGTTTGATTATTATAGTATTTTTGATATGTAGTGGGATAGGATTTAGTAAATATATTATATTTTTTCCTATAATTTTGATTGCAGAGTATATAGTTTGTTTGGCAGCGGTTTTTTTAACAAGTGCAATAAATGTATATATAAAAGATGCAGAGTATATAATTAATTTTTTAATAACAATGTTATTTTATGCTACACCAGTTTTATATACAATGGATATGTTTCCAGCTAGATTTCAAAAAATTTTACTGTTAAATCCATTAGTAACTATTATTAATAGTTATAGGAATATTTTCTTTTATCAAGTTATGCCTGGAATTAAATCTCTTTTAGTAATTATTTTAGTAGGGTTTGTTTTGTTATTTGTTTGTTATAAGGCATTTAAAAAATTAGAAAAGGGATTTGCTGAGGAGTTGTAATGAAATTTGCTGGGGTAGTAGTATGGTATAATCCAACAGATAATGATAAAAAAAATATTTATAGTTATTTACCAGGTTTAGATAAATTGTATATTATTGATAATAGTGATGAGGAAAATAGTTTTAAATTAGATAAAAAAATTGAGTATATTTTTAATGGTGAAAATAAAGGTATTGCCAAAGCTTTAAATATAGCTGCTAAAAAATCTTTAGATAATGGATATGAATGGTTACTAACAATGGATCAAGATACAGTGTTTGAATTTGAAAAACTAGAAGAATTAAAAAAGTATATTGATAAAAAGGAAGAAAAAATTGCTATTATTTGTCCTTGGTTAGATACTAAATTAAAAATAAAAAAGAGTAAACAAAAAATAGATTATCCTTTAGATGTAATGACTTCGGGAAATTTGTTAAATTTGAATGTTTATAGAAAAATAGGTGGCTTTTTAGACGATTTCTTTATAGATGGTGTGGATATGGAGTATTGCTTACGTTTAAAAAAATATGGATATAAAATAAAACGGATTAATATTATAAGTATTAAACATAATTTAGGTAATATATTTTATAAAAAATTCTTTAAAAAAAATTTTTTGTGTATGAATCATAATTACGTAAGGTATTATTATCGAGTTAGAAATTATCACTATATATATGACTTGTATTATAAAAATGAACCAGAATATTGCAATAGTATTTTAAAATTTCGAGCTATGATTTGGTGTATTATTTTTTATGAAAAAGACAAGTATAGAAAATTACGTGCGGTATATGATGGTTATAAAGATTATAAAAAAAATATTAAGGGGAAATATTATCATTAAGGAGTTATAATATGAAAAAAGATAAAATAAAATATTTAATAAGTAAATCATTAAAAACGCTTAAAGAGGAAGGGATTATTAAATTAATAAAAAAAATTTTTAGATATATTAATATAAAAATTCATAAAACTAAAGTTTCTTCTTATAAAGATGTGTTATTTATTAATGGATGTTATTTACCTCATCCTGAAAGATATCGAGTTGACCATCAAATGGAACAATTGGAATCTTATGGTTTGTCAGTTAATAAAGTTTTTTTCGAAGATTTAGATATATCAATGTTAAAATTTTATAGATGTTTTGTTTTTTTTAGATGTCCGATAACTGATACAATAAATAAATTTATTGATAAGGCTCATTATTTTAATAAAAAAGTTTTTTTTGATATAGACGATTTAGTAATAAATACAAAGTATACAAATACAATAAAATATGTTCAAGAAATGTCTGAAAGCGAAAAACAGATTTATGATGATGGTGTTAATCGTATGGAAAAGACTTTACAGAAATGTGATTATGTTATTACATCTACTGATTCACTAGCAGATGAATTAAAAAAATATGGAAAAGAAGTTTTTATTAATAGAAATGTTGTATCTGAAAGAATGGTTGAATTATCAATGGATGCAATAAAAAATATTGATAAAAATGAAAATGAAATTGAAATAGGATATTTGAGTGGAAGTATTACCCATAATCCTGATTTTGAATTAATTAAAGAATCATTAATTAAAATAATGACTGAATATGATAATGTTTATTTACGTTTAGTAGGACATTTAGATATTCCAAAAGAATTTGATAACTTTAAAAATAGAATAAGGGTAAGTAATTTTACTGATTGGCAAAATTTACCTAAAATAATTGCTAAATTAGATATAAATTTAGCTCCACTTGAAAAGTCGATTTTTAATGAAGCAAAATCAGAAAACAAATGGACAGAGGCAGCTTTGTGTAAAGTAGTTACTGTTGCTTCAGACTTTGGGGCCTTTAAAACTAAGATTAAAAATAATGAAACTGGTTTATTGTGTAAATCAAAAGATGATTGGTATGAAAAATTGAAATTTTTAATTGATAATCCAGATGAAAAGGATCGTATCGCTAATAATGCTTATAAATATGTTTTAAAAAATTGTGTAGCTACTTATACTGGATTGGATTTGAAAAAGTTTATAACTAGTAAATTAGTAAAAAACTTTGCATTTGTTTTGCCAACAACAAATATTAGTGGAGGCGTAAATGTAGTAATTAAACATTGTAATATTTTGCGCAATTTTGGTTTTGATGTTTCAATTTTAAATATGGCTCAATCTGATAAAAATATTCTCAATAAAGATGGGGAAATTAATGTTATAAGTGTATTAAAAACCGACATATTTGGTATATTTAATACTATGGTTGCCACCTTATGGACTACTTTAGAATTTATAAAATCTTATCCACAAGTTAGTAAAAAATTATATTTGGTTCAAAATTTTGAAACGAATTTTCTGAATTATGGAAGTGTTTCGAAAAGGGTTGCTAATGCGACTTATAATTCATTGGACGATATAGAATATATTACCATATCAAAATGGTGTGAAAAATGGCTTAAGGAAGATTATGAAAAGAATTCCAAATATGCTCCAAATGGTATAAATATAGAACAGTTTCCATTTAAAAAAAGAAATTTTAAAGGAAAAATTAAAATTTTGGTTGAAGGAAATAGTGACGATTATTATAAAAATGTTGACGAAAGTTTTAAAATTATAGATAAATTAGATAAATCAAAATATGAAATACATTTTTTATCATATCAAGGAAAACCTAAAGAATGGTATTATGTTGATAAGTTTTATCATAAGGTTTCATATGATGAGGTTGGAAAAATTTATCAACAAGCTGACATTTTAATAAAGTCTAGTATTTTAGAAAGTTTCTCATATCCTCCATTAGAAATGATGGCTACTGGTGGTATTTGTGTGGTTGTTCCTAATGAAGGAAATATAGAATATATAAAAAATGAAAATAATTGTTTGTTTTATGAACAAGGCAATATAGATGATGCAATTGAAAAAATTGAAAGAATTAGAAATGATAGTAAATTGAGAGAACATTTGATTCAAAATGGATTAAAAACTGTAGAACAAAGAAATTGGAAAAAAATTGAAGAAGATATAAAAAAGCTTTACATATAGCAAGAAGGTTAATACTTTATTTTTTGATAATGCAATAATAAAAAAATAGTTTAAAGTTTAATAATATGAATAAGAAATGACGTTTAATATAAGATTTTCAATATTTTTTGAAATTACTTGTATAACATGTCATTTTTTTATATTGATTTACGATTGTTTTGTGTAAAACACCTTTTTGTTGCTTTTAACTTAGTGTTAATGATATACTTTTATTAGGAGAGTAGTATGAGGTTTAAATTGAAATATTTTATTTATGGAATAATTGGGTTAATTATAATTTTGATTAGTGTTTTATTGAAATTTAATGTATATACTACAGTTGGAGATAGTAATATTGTTGCAGTAGATTTTAAAAATGGTATGGAAATTGAGAAAAATTTTACTTCTTTATATGATGATTTAAATAAGATTGGAATTAAATTTGCAACATATATGGCTAAAAATAATCAAGGTATTATGAATGTAAGAATTATTGATGATTCTAATAATTTAGAAATATATAATCAAGATATACAATTAGAAAATATTGTGGATAATGAATTTTATTTTTTTGATTTTAATAACCAAAAAGATTCCAAAAATAAAGTGTATAAAATAATTATAAAAGTCAAAGAAGTAGATAATGATACGAATGTAGGTATATGGGGATATTATTCAAAAGATAAATTGTTAAAGGTTGATTCAAAAGTGATTGATAAAGATTACATAGTTATTGTTAATGGGAAAAATAATGATTATAAATTGGTGCTATATTTTGCTTTTTACATAGTTATTGTAGCGATGATAGAAATTTTAAAAGAAAATAGTGGGAAGGTTAAAAAATGAAAGTTTTGGATAAGCTAGAAAATTTGCAAAATAAATATAAATTATTAATAATAGTTATTGTTTCGGCCTTTATTGTTATATTTAATATTTTATTTTATAATTATCAAATATTAAAAGTAGATAAAGATAGTAGAAATTATTTAGTGGATTTTAGTAAAAAAAATGAAATAAAACAAATAAATTTAAAAGGAAAATATGTACGAGAATTGACGATTAAATATAATACTTCAGATGATTTTCTTATATCCTATAATGGTGAAGTAGCAAATAATTATGGTTTGTATAAAGATTTTGATAAAGAAGAAACGTGTTATAGTTATACAGATTCTTGTGGAATAAGGATAAATCAAAAAGTAGGAGTTTTAAATATAGATATAAATTCTTCTGATGTAGATTTGTTAGAAATAAGTGTTAATAATAGTTTTTATTTTAATTGGGTGACATTTATTTTTTGGTTTGTTCTTGTAAATTTAATATTAGTAATTGTTATGTACAAATCTTATTTTAGTAAAAAATTGCATGTTTTAACCTTTTTTATTTGCATATCACTTGGCTTTTTACTTTTAATTTCTGAGCATAATATGACTACGACAACTTTGGATGATGATAATCATTATGGCGTTTTTAATTCATTAAATAAGACTAGGGATGAGACAAGTGTTACTAATTATTATTTAGAAAATTGTTTTGTTAATTTTCGAAGTCAAGATACATCATTAGAAAAGAAAAATTTTCAAAATTTTATGAATGAAAATTCAAAAGTAAAAATTGCAAATTTTAAATCTGATGTTAATTTATTAAATACAAATAAAATTAATTATTTACCATTGGCTTTATTATTAAAACTATTAAATGTAATAGGTGTAAAACAAACTATCGCTTTCTTTTTAGGAAGAGTAATGCAAATTTTAATGTATACTTTTGTTATTTCATTAGCTGTTAAAATTATGCCTAATTATAAGTTGTTAACGATGATGATTGGAATACTTCCTACAAGTATATTTTTAGCGACTAATTATAATTATGATCCAACGGTTACAGCATTTTTACTTTTAGCTTTTTCTTGTTTTGCAAATGAATATTTTAATAAAGATAAAAAGGTTGAAAAAAGTAATATTTTGATATTTATTTTTGCAGCATTATATGGAGCTTTTCCAAAAGCTATTTATTCCCCAATTATATTGCTTATGTTATTATTACCTAAGGAAAAGTTTTATTCGAACAAACAATATAAATGGTTTAGAGTATTAATAGTTTGTTTATTTATTCTTAGTATGGCGACGTTTCTTTTACCTTTAATTACTGATCCATCAACAAGAGCAGATACTAGAGGGGGAGATACCTCATCGGTTAGACAATTAAAATTAATATTTCATTGTCCTATTTCTTTTATTAAAACTTTTTGGAATGAGGCTATTTTGAATACTTTTGGAAGACTACTTTCACCAGTAACATTGGGACAATTTTCTTATTATGGAAGTATGGGATTAGATACAAGTTATTTTCTTTTACTAATATCATTAATTATGGCTTTTATTTCTGAAAAAAATCGTAGCAAAATTTTGTTAAAGGATAAAATTGTAATGATATTAATTTATGTGTTTATTATTTGTTCAATTTGGGGGTCAATGTATTTATTGTTTACTCCAGTAGGAGAAGCAACAATAAATGGAGTACAAAATAGATATTTTATTCCATTATTATTGCCAATTATTTATTGTTTTTCTAATATTAAATTGAAAAATGAGATGAATGATAAGAGTTTAATGGTTACATGTTCTCTAATTAGTATTATTGCTATTACTTTATTAATTTATAATCTTGTGATTAAAATTTATTGTTTGTAGAAAAGATGTGATGCAGGAATGGAAAAGAAAAATAAAGTGTTATTTGTTATACCAGCTTATAATGAAGAAGAAAATATTGCAGGAGTTTTAGAGGAAATAAAAAATGATGCTTCTTTTGCTGATATTGTAGTTTTAAATGATTGTTCTACTGATAAAACTAAAGAGGTAGTAGAGAAAAATGGTGTTAAATGTATAACTAATATTTTTAATATGAGATATGCGTGGAATGTTCAAACTGGTATTAAATATGCTTATCAAAATAATTATGATTATGTGATTCAATTTGATGCTGATGGCCAACATATTGCAAAAGAGGCGATTAAATTATATGAAAAGATGAAAGAAAATAATTGTGATATTGTAATTGGTTCAAGATATTTAAAAGATACTGGTTACCCTTGTCCTTTATTTCGAAGAATAGGAACAAGAATTTTCGAATTTATAATCAAAGTTTTTTGCAAAAGAAGAATTGCTGATCCCTTATCAGGATTTCAATGTTTGAATAAGAAAGTTATTGAAAGATATGCAATTATGGGAAATTATCCAGAATTTCCTGATGCTAATTTGGTAATAGAAATGTTACTTTTGGGATATAAAATTGAAGAAGTCCCGGTTAAAATGCGTTTGAGAGAAGCGGGAGAGAGTATGCATGGGGGAATTATAAAACCAATTAAATATATGATAAATATGTTTTATACAATTATTTTTATTTTAATTCAATATCCAAGGAAAGGAAAATAGATAATGAAAAAGACTTATTTTGTTATTATTGCTCTAGTTGTTTTTGTTTATATAATTAGGGAAATAAGAAAAAGAAGATTTTCTATTAAAGAAAGTTTTTGGTGGGTATTAGCAGCACTTGTTATGATCATATTATCGATTTTTCCTTATTCAATAGATAGACTAGCAGATTTTTTAAAAATTTCTTATCCTCCTTCTTTATTATTTGTTTTATGTATTGTTTTTTTAGTATTTATAAATTTTAGAAGTAGTAAAAAAATTGCGGAACAACAAGAAAAAATAATTGAACTTGGTCAAGAACTTGCTATTTTAAAAGATAAGGTACAAAGTCAAAAATGAAAAAAAGTACTCAGTCAAATTTAATATATAGTCTAATTTATCAAATGCTCACTATTATCCTTCCTTTAGTAACAACCCCTTATATTTCTAGAGTATTAGGAGCGGAACCAGTAGGAATTTATGGTTATACTTTAGCTATATCTATGTATTTTATTTTATTTGGTTCTTTAGGAATATCGATGTATGGTCAAAGAGAAATAGCTAAAAATCAAGATAATTCTAAACAATATTCGATTATTTTTTGGGAATTATGCATTATTCGATTTATTGCAATTTTTATTGCCATTGTTATTTATATATGTTTTTTTTGTTTGAATAATCAATATTCTTTATATTATTTAATTTTAGTATTATATATATTATCTTCGGCTTTTGATATAAATTGGTATTTTCAAGGAATAGAAGATTTTAGTAAAACTGTAATTAGAAATATCATAGTTAAGTTGTTAGGATTAATTCTAACATTTGCTCTTGTTAAAACTTCTAATGATTTATGGATTTATATGTTAATATTTGCTGTAACAGAGTTAATGGGTAATATATCACTCTGGTTATATGTTCCTAAATATATTGAAAAAACAAGTTGTAAAGAAATTAAATTAAAAAAACATATTAAGTTAATTATGATGCTTTTAATTCCTCAAATAGCTACTCAAATATATACTGTTTTAGATAAAACGATGGTGGGATTAATAACTGATGATATGAGTGAAGTTGGATTTTATGAACAATCTCAAAAAATTGCAAGAGCAGCATTAGTTATCATAAATGCAATGCAAACTGTAATGAGTTCTAAAATTGCAAGTGCTTATAATAAGAAAAATAATAAAGAAATTGTTAAAAATATGAAAATTAATTTTGATTATGTATGGTTTTTAGGAATCCCTCTTACCTTAGGAATACTAATTGTTTCTAATAATTTAGTTCCTTGGTATTTTGGAGAAGGTTTTGCACAAGTAGAATATATTTTGAAATTTATTTCTCCTATAATAGTTGTTATTGGACTAAGTGGAGTTACAGGGATTGTATATCTAATTCAAACTGAAAAACAAAATATTTATACAAGGTCAGTAATACTTGGTGCTTTGGTAAATGTAATTGCTAATGTTATATTAATTTATTTATACGGAGCAGTAGGTGCCGCGGTGGCGTCTGTAATTGCTGAAATAACTATTCTTGTTTACCATTTTAAATATGTAAAAAATGTTTATAAAATAAAAGATATTTTTAAACAATCAAGAAAATGCTTGTTCGCTGGTATAGTAATGGCTATAGTTTTATTATTATTTATAAAGCATTTAACACCATCAGTTGTTAATACAATTTTATTAATAGTAATTGGCATTATTACTTATATTGGTGTATTATTTATAATAAAGTATGATTATATATTTAACATGATAAATAAAAAGAAAAAATTGAGATAAAAATGAAATTGTATTTAAGATTAATTTATAGATATTGTCAAAATACTTTTTTGTTATTAACAATTCTATATTCCAAGTAAAAATTTAGGTTATTGAACAATTAAAAAGTGTATTTATGAAATAAAGATTGATATTGACGAAGATAAATTTTATTGGATAAGTTATTATTGTTGGTGGTTTAAAAGAAAGTGATAAATTTAACTATATTTAATTAAAGAAATATAAAAATAATAGAAATGTAGATGGTATTAATATGAAAAAGAAAATAGCAATATTTAATGGTCTTTATTTACCACATTTAGGAGGAGTAGAAACTTATACATTTAATTTAGCAACAGAATTAGTTAATCAAGGTCATGAAGTTATTATTGTTACTACTAATCTTGATAATTTAGAAGATTATATTAAAGATAAAATTTCGGTATTTAGATTGCCAGTATATAATTTGTTTAAAAATAGATATCCTATTTTGAAAAAAAATAAAAAATTTAGATTATTGATGTCAAAATTGCAAGATGAAAAATTTGATTATATTTTATGTAATACTAGGTATTATTCTACTTCGCGTTTAGCTGCCAAGTTTGCTAAAAAAAATCATTTGCCTATAATTTGTATTGATCATAGTAGTGGACATTTAAGTGTTAATAATAAAATATTAGACTTTTTTGGAGCTATATATGAACATTTTATAACATTTTTCTTAAAGAAAAAAATAACGGATTTTTATGGAGTATCAAAAAGAACAAATGAATGGATAAAACATTTTAAAATAGAAGCAATTGGAGTATTTTACAATTCAATTGATAAAAAAGAATATTTAGAATATAAAAATAAAAAAAACAAAATGGATTTTGGTAATAAAACAGTATTGTGTTATGCTGGAAGAATAATTAAAGAGAAAGGTTTATTTAATTTATTAGATGCTTTTTCTATATTAGAAAAAGAGTATGATAATATTGTTTTAGTAATAGCTGGAGATGGTTCTTGCTTAAAAGAATTAAAAGAAAAATATAAGAGTAATAATATTTATTATTTAGGTAAAGTTGGTCATGATGAGGTAATGAAATTATTTAATATATCAGATATTTTTATTCATCCTTCAATGTATCCTGAGGGATTACCTACAGTTATATTAGAAGCAGGTTTAATGAAAAATGCTGTACTTGCTACTAATAGAGGTGGAACAAAAGAAGTAATAAATAAAAAAACTGGAATTATAATTGAAGAAAATATTGAATCAATTGTAAAAAATGTAAAAATATTATTAAATGATAATAAAATAATGGAAAGATATAAAGAAAATATTCATAAAGAAGTTATTAAGAATTTTACATGGGATATTAATGCTAAAAAAGTAATAGAGGCATTTGAAAGGAAAGTAAAGGATGAAAAATAAGAAAATAAGTATTTATGTAGCCACTCATAAAAAAGCTAAATTTCCTGAAGATAAAATATATGTTCCGATAAGAGTAGGTGCAGCTTTAAATAAAGATGATTTTGGCTTTGTAAGAGATGATACCAAAGAGAATATATCAAAAAAAAATAAATCTTTTTGTGAATTAACAGCCGCTTATTGGATTTGGAAAAATGATAAATCGGATATAGTAGGATTAGTTCATTATCGAAGATATTTTTTTAAAAGAAAGAAAAAAATGTCTTTAGAAAATATTTTAGATAAAAATGAAATTGAAAATATATTGGATGATTATGATATAATTGTTCCTAATCGAACATTTATTATAAAACATAATGCTAAAAATTCTTGGTATAAAACTCATATGCCTAAAGATTATGATTTAGTTAGAGAGATTATTTTAGAAAAATATCCTGATTATTTGGATAGTTTTGATAGATTTTCTAGAAAGAAATCTCTCTATATATGTAATATGTTTATTTCGAAAAAAGAAATTTTTAATGCTTATTATTCTTGGTTGTTTGATATTTTGTTTGAACTAGAAAAAAGGACAGATATAAATAATTATGATGATTATAATAAAAGGTTATTTGGCTTTATGTCAGAGAGATTGTTTAATGTATGGTTATTAAATCATAAGGAATTTAGTGTAAAACGCATGCCAGTATATAATACAGATAAGAGGCCTTATAATCAATATTTTATGATAAATTAATGGTGGTGGTAAAAATGAAAAAATATGATTATGTAGTTGTAGGTTCTGGTTTATTTGGAGCAACATTTGCTCAAAAAGCTTATGAAAAAGGTAAAAAAGTATTAGTAATTGATAAAAGAAATCATATTGCAGGAAATGTTTATACAGAAGAAATAGAAGGAATAAATGTTCATAAATATGGAGCTCATATTTTTCATACGGATTATAAAGATGTATGGGATTATGTAAATTCTTTTATAGAGTTTAATAGGTATACTAATTCACCAGTAGCTAGAATCGGAAATGAAATTTATAATATGCCATTTAATATGAATACTTTTGCTAAGATTTGGAATGATGTGTTTACTCCAGAAGATGCATTAAGACATATTAATGAAGAGAAGAAAGAAATTAAAGGAGAACCTAAAAATTTAGAAGAACAAGCGATTTCTTTGGTAGGAAGAACTATTTATGAAAAGTTAATTAAAGGTTATACGGAAAAGCAATGGAATAGAGATTGTAAAGATTTACCAGCTTTTATTATAAAAAGATTACCTGTAAGATTAATATATGATAATAATTATTTTAACGATAAATATCAAGGTATTCCAATAGGAGGTTATACTAAATTTGTTGAAAAAATGCTTGAAGGAATTGATGTGAAACTTAATACAAATTATTTTGATGATGTCAATTATTATAAATCTATTGCAGAAAAGATAATTTATACTGGTCCTATTGATGAATACTTTAATTATTCTTTAGGAACTTTAGAATGGCGTAGTTTAAAGTTTGAAACAAAAGTATTAGATAATAATAATTATCAAGGAAATGCAGTAGTTAATTATACTGGACATGAAGTAGAATATACAAGAGTTATTGAACATAAGCATTTTGAATATGGTAATCAAAAGAAGACTGTTATTACTTATGAGTATCCAGCAGATTATGAAGAAGGAATGGAAAAATATTATACTATTAATGATGAAAAGAATAATAAATTAGCTGATTGTTATAGAGAACTAGCTAATAATGAGAAAAATGTTATTTTTGGTGGAAGATTAGCTGAATATAAGTATTATGATATGGATGATGTAATTAAGTCAGCTTTAGAAATGTTTAATAAAGTGGATAATTAATTTTTAATTTTTATAATAACCTCCATTATTTGGAGTTTTTTTATGCCTTATTATAAGTATATAAGTCAAAGAATATTTATATGAAAGATTAAGTAATTTATAATACAATAGGAATATGTTATAATAAAAAAAAGAAGGGATTATATTTTGAAAAAAATAAAGGAAAGTTTAAAAATTGATAAGTATTATTTTTTAATTTTAATTATTTCATTATTTTTAATGCTACCTCTTATAAATGATTTATACTTTGAAGGACATGATACAGGATATCATATAGCTAATATCTTAGCTATAAGTGATAACTTAAGTTATCATAATATATTTAATTTAAAAATATTTTCAACAATTGCTAATAACTTTGGCTATGGAGCAGGAATTTTTTATCCTCAATTATCTCATGTAATAGCAGCTTTTTTTTATAAAATATTATTGCCTTTAAATATTTCTGTTTTTACCTCATTAAAGTTAACTAATTTTGTAATTATTTTTTTATCAGGAATTTTTATGTATAGATTTATAAAATTAGTAACAAAAAATAATAAAATTTCTTTTATAAGTACTTTATTTTATTTAACAATGCCTTATAAGATATATGATTATTTAGTTCGTGATGCAATTGCTGAATCTTTTGTCTTTGTTTTTATTCCTATAATTTTTTTAAGTATTTATTATTTATTTAATAAACAGTATAAGAAATTTTATGTTAATTTTATTATAGGTTATGTTGGATTAATTAATTCGCATTTGGTAATGACAATATATACTACATTAATCTTATTTATAGTTTTAATATCACAAACTAATAAGTTTTGGAATAAAGAAGTAATAAAAAAATGCTTTATATCGACAATAATAGTTTTATTAATTTGTTTACCATTTATTATTCCATTATTAACTCATAAACTTAATGGTTCTTATGTCGTATTTGATAATAATTCAATGGCAAATAGTTTTGGAGTTTATGGAAATGGTTTAAATATATTTCATTATTTTATAGGTTGGCCAATAAATATTGGGTATCATTTTTTAAATTATATTGCTTTGTATTTAGTTTTATATTTATTAAAAAAACTAATAAAGGAAAAGAAATTAAGGAAAAAAATAAAAGATGATTATTTATTTGCTACAGGGTTTATTTGTACTATTTTAGGAATATGGATGTCATCATTATTATTTCCTTGGTTTTTAATGCCTAATTTTTTGTTAATGATTCAATTTCCTTGGCGTCTTGGAACTTTTACAAGTTTTGGAATTGTTATTTTATGTTATTATGCTTTATTGGAAATGAAAAGCGCCCAAAGAAGAAGAACGATAAAATTAAGTGTTATATCTTGTATATTGATTGCATTATTTTGTATGTTTTGTCAAAGTTATAAAGAATTAACTATAAATGATTATAATTTATCAGAGCTTGGTATGGGATGGCAAAGTGAATATTTACCTATAAATGCAAAAAAAAATAAGGAATATTTAAATAATAGAGGAGAAGACATTGTAGTGATAGCTGGTATAGCTGAAGTAACAAATATTGTTAGTGATATACCTTATTTAAAATTTAATGTAGAAAGTGAATCACAAGTGGTACTTGAATTGCCGAGATTATATTATTTAGGATATGAGATAAAAGCAAGTTATGATGGTAAAGAAGAAATAATTTCTTATATAGAAAATAAAAATGGTTTTATAGAGATAAATTTAGAAAAAAGTGCTATAATTGAGGTAAATTATACAGGAACCAAAGAAACAAAAATAGGTACTATAATTAGTTTAATTACGATTATTGGTTTTGGTATTTTTATTATTTTTAAGAAAGGAGAATATAATGGCTAAAGAAGTTGTAAGTATTGTAGTTTCGTGTTATAACGAGGAAAAATCCTTGCCTTTATTTTATAAAGAAATAAATAAAGTTTTTGATTCTCTTCCCAAATATAAGTTAGAATTAATTTTAGTTAATGATGGAAGTAAGGATAAGACTTTAGAAGAAATGAAAAAACTACATCAGGAAGATAATAGAGTAAGATTTATTTCTTTTTCACGTAATTTTGGAAAGGAAGCTGCCATGTATGCTGGATTAGAAAATGCAACTGGTGATTATGTTGGACTAATGGATGCTGATTTGCAAGATCCTCCATCATTACTTCCTAATATGTTGGATTTATTAAATGATTTAGAAAAAGATTATGATTGTGTGGCAACAAGGAGAGTAAGTAGAAATGGCGAACCGCCAATTAGAAGTTTTTTTGCTAAAGCTTTTTATAAAATTATTAATAAGATGTCAGATGTGGAATTAGTTGATGGAGCTAGAGATTATCGTTTGATGAAAAGAAAAATGGTAGATGCTATTCTGGAGTTAAAAGAGTATAATAGATTCTCAAAAGGATTATTTGGTTTTGTAGGATTTAATATTAAATGGTTAGAGTATAAAAATATTGAAAGAATAGCAGGAGAGACTAAATGGTCTTTTTGGAAATTGTTTAAATATGCTATTGAAGGAATAGTGGCGTTTACAACTGTTCCTCTTACTATTGCTGCTATTTTAGGAATATTATTTTGTATAATTGCATTTATCATGATTGTTGTAATTATTGCTAAGACTTTGATTTTTGGAGATCCAACAAGTGGTTGGCCATCAATGATTTGTGTGATTTTTTTGGTTAGTGGTGTACAATTATTTTGTTTAGGAATTATAGGAGAATATTTATCTAAAACATATTTAGAAACTAAAAAACGTCCAGTATATATTGTTAAAGAAACAGAAAAAGATTTAGAAAAAAAATAAATCTTTTTTATTTTAGATTCTCTAATTTTTCTATTATTTATGATATACTATAAATAATAGAGGAAGTGGTTTTTTGAAAGTAGTAGCTGATGCTAATAAAATTTGTTCTGATATGGCTTATCTTTTTAGTGAAATAGTTTCAATATATCCAATTACACCATCAAGTCCAATGGCTTCGAATATTGATTATTTAAATTATACTGATAAATATAATTTATTTAATAATAAGATTGAACTTATTGAAATGCAAAGTGAGGCAGGAGCTGCTGGGGCAATGCATGGAGCTTTAATAACTGGCTCTCTTGCTACAACTTTTACAGCTAGTCAAGGATTATTATTAATGATACCTAATATGTATAAAATGGCGGGTGAAATGCTTCCTGGTGTTATACATGTTGCTTCTCGGACAGTTGCTACGCATGCATTATCAATATTTGGAGATCATAGTGATATTTATGCAACACGTCAAACTGGTTTTTGTATTTTAGCCTCTAGTAATATAGAAGAGGTTAGGACAAATGCTAGTGTTGCTCATTTGTCTTCGATTGAAGGTAGTCTACCATTTTTACATTTTTTTGATGGTTTTAGAACTAGTCATGAACTTGATAGTATTAATGAGATTGATGCAACACAGTTTTTACAAATAGTTAATTATGATAAAATAAATGAATATAAAAAAAGAATGCTTAATGTAGATCATGTAATTGAAAAAGGATTAGCAGAGAATGAAGATATTTATTTTCAGTCTTTAGAGGCAAGAAATAAAGTTTATGATGTAATACCAGATATTGTTAATAATTATATGCAGAAAGTTAATGAAATTACAGGAACTGATTGTAAACCGTTTAATTATTATGGTGATATTAATGCGACAAGTATTATAGTGGCAATGGGAAGTGTTGTAGATACAATAAAACTTGTAGTTGATAAAGAAAATAAAAAAGGAAATAAAATAGGTGTAATTAGTGTACATTTGTATAGACCATTTAGTGTAAAATATTTACTTCAAGTTTTGCCTAAGAGTGTTAAAAAAATTGCGGTATTGGATCGAACTAAAGAAGCAGGAAGTATAGGAGAACCTTTATACTTAGATATCGTTGCTGCTTTAAAAGATAAAAATATTGATATTGTAGGAGGACGCTTTGGTCTTTCTAGTAAAAATACCACCCCAAGTGATATTTACAGTATTTTTAAAATGCTTGAAAGTGATTTACAAAATAATTTTACAATAGGAATTAATGATGATGTAACTAATTTAAGTTTAAAAAAATATGATTATTCTATAGACTTGGATGCTAAAGAAATTCTTATTTATGGCTTTGGTAGTGATGGAATGGTAAGTGCTAGCAAAAATATATTAAAAATTGTTACTAGAATTTTAGAAAAAGATGTAGATGGTTATTTTGAATATGATTCTAAAAAAAGTGGCGGAGTTACAGTAAGTAATTTAAGAATAAAGAATTCAAGTTTTAAAGCTCCATTTTATATAGTAAATCCAGATATTGTAATAGTAAGTAAAGATGAGTATTTTAAAAAATATGATATGATTGATAATATAAAGAAAAACGGAATTTTATTAGTAAATACTATGGATCCAAAAATATTAGATTTAAAAATAAATGAAAAAGATAAAAAAATAATTCAAGAAAAAAATATAAAAGTTTTGGCAATTAATGCTTCTGAAATAGCTTTAGAAAATGGTATAAAAGGTAAGATTAATAAGATTTTAGAGGTTCTTATTTTGAAATTAGTTGGAGTAGATGATGCTTTAAATATTGTTGAAGATTCCATTGAAAAACAATTTAAAAATAAAGGTGTGGATTTAATTAATAACAATAAAAAAGCTATTCAAAAGGCAATTGATAAATTGTATTGTTTAAATTTAACAGAAAAGAGTTATCAAAAACAAGATTCTATAAATTTGTTTGAAAAAATAAATAGACGTTTAGGCAATACTTTAAGTGTAAAAGATGTTTTGGAAATTCGAGATGGAACATTTTTGGGGGGGTTATCTAAAAATGAAAAACGTAATATTTCAGAAAAAGTAGTAAAATGGCTTCCAGAAAATTGTATTGAATGTGGACGATGTAGTTTTGTTTGTCCTCATGCAGTTATTCGATCTTTTAAAATAAAAGATAAAGTGCTGGGAAAAACAAGTTTAACAGATAAAAAATATAATTATTTAGTAAGTATTAGTGAAGCGGATTGTACTAGTTGTGGACTTTGTATTGATATTTGTCCCGGTTTTAAAGGAAATAAAGCTTTAGAATTTGGAGAATATGATAGTAGTAAACAAAAAATTAGTGATTATTATTTTAATGAGTATCAAAATCCAGATATAGATAAGAAAAATACAGTTAAAGATTTGAGTTTTGTTAAACCATTTTTTGAGTTTTCAGGAGCTTGTGCAGGATGTGGGGAAGCTACTTATTTAAAACTTTTAACTCAAATAGTTGGAAAAAAGTTAATAATTGCAAATGCTACTGGTTGTTCCAGTATTTATGGTGGTAGCGCCCCTTCGACTTCTTATAGTATTCCGTGGGCTAATTCTTTATTTGAAGATAATGCTGAATTTGCACTTGGTATGTATTTGTCGAATAAACAAAAAAGAGAAATGATAAAAAAAATAATGAAAAAGTCATTACTTGCTGTAAATAGTGAAGTAAAAGAAAAGTTTATGTTATGGTTAAATAATCAAGATGATTTTGAAATAACTTATAAATTAAAAAAAGAGTTTAATAATTTAGAAATTCCTAAAGATTTAAGAGATTTACTTGATTATATTCCAGCACGAAGTATATGGGCTGTTGGTGGTGATGGATGGGCTTATGATATAGGTTTTGGGGGAATAGATCATGTATTATCAGGAAGTGATCCAGTAAAGATTTTAGTACTTGATACAGAAGTATATTCTAATACTGGAGGACAGATGTCTAAGGCTTCTAAAATTGGACAGATATCGGAGTTTGCAGATTTTGGGAAACGTAATTTTAAAAAAGATTTATTTCATATTGCAATGTGTTACCCAAATTGCTATGTTGGTAGTATTTGTTTAGGTGCTGATTTTAATCAAACAATAAAAACGATAAAAGAAGCAGAAGCTCATAATGGACCATCAATAATTATTGCTTATTCTCCTTGTGTAGAACATGGAATAAAGGGTGGTCTTTCTTGTACAACACAGGAGCAAGATTTAGCTGTTAAATGTGGCTATCAATTGTTAATGCGTTATAATCCTTTAGAAGAAAAGTTATATTTGGATTCAAATGAACCTAATTTTGAGTTGTATGAAAAGTTTTTAAATAATGAAATAAGATATAATTCTTTAAAGATTAAAGATGAAAAACTAGCAGAGAAATTATTATCTTTAAATAAAGAAAATGCAATAAAGCGTTATAATTTTTATAAAGAAAAAAGTACTAATAATTAAATTAGTACTTTTAAAATTCTACATTGAAGCTGCCCCCTGAAGACAGCTTCTAAAAGAATAAAAAGGGGTTGACTAGTGTGATACTAGCACCAATTCGC
>CANPJT010000004.1 GCA_947574255.1 uncultured Mycoplasmatota bacterium | reverse complement strand
ATATAGAGAATCCTGATGGAACAAAAGAAGATAAAGTCAAACTAATAAGAAGTGAAAGTATAGGAGCATATTCATGGGATAATAAACCAAGTGGGGTAGGATCATCAACAAGTAATTATGGAAGTAATGATTGGAGTGATAGCACTTTACAAAAAGTCTTAAATGAAGGAGCATACTATAATAGAACAAGTGGCAATTGTCCATATGGACAAAATGGAGTAACAAAATCATGTGATTTTAGTGAAATAGGATTAACAAGTTTAGCTAAAGAAATGATAAGTGAATCAGTATGGAATTTAGGAGGAAGTAGTACATATGAAGATGTAACTACAAAAACGTTTTATGAAAGAGAAAGAGGAACAAATGTATATGGTGGACATGCAACGAAATGGACAGGTAGTATAGGATTAATATACTTAAGTGATTATGGATATGCAACAAATGGGGGAGCAACAAATGATAGAAGTGTATGTTTGAATACAAGGCTTCGTTCATGGAATTCGATGAGTGATTGTTTTAATAATGATTGGTTGTTAGATAAAGATATTATATGGACAATGACTTCTTTTTCATATTTTAGTTATGCTATTGTTGGCATAGATACTAATGCTTATATGACTAGTCATAGTACTGATATGTTGCGAAATGTTTTCCCAACTATTTATTTAAACTCAGATTTAAAAGTTTCCAGTAGAAATAATGGTACAAGTGATAGACCTTTTGTTTTAAAATAATTTAAATAAGATTAATTTATTTATAGTATGTAAATTATTAGTATATTATTTTTTATATTTTTTAAAATATATTTCATTACAATAATTTTGAAATAATGAATTAGCTACAAATAACTTTAAAATTAGAATAAATAGAAGAAAGATGAATTATGAGGAAAATAAAAATTTTTAGTTATATTGTATTTATTAAAAAAGATTTAAACATCTTTATTTTTTATTTACATTTTTACTTTACACATTTATACTTTGAAGTTTGACAAGTCATAAAGCTATTGTTATACTTAATATAATAATAGAGGATGGATGATAGATGAGGAAAGTATACAAAATAAGTTTGAATATTATCAGTATTATGTTAGTTTTCTTACTATTGATTGCTTGTTCATATGTTAAATATTTAAAAACTGAACAAGAAGAAGTAGCCTTAGTTCTTGTTGATAATGGTTTATCAGTTAATTATTTAGATGGAAACTTAATTAGCACTAATGGTAGCCAAAAAGAGTATAAAATATCAGTAACTAATAATTCAGAGGATAATTTATACTACTATATTGAAACGAATGAAATTAATAAAAGTAAAAAAGATATAAGATATACTTTAGCTGAGAATAATAAAAAAATAAATATATTGGAAACTGATTATCCTGAAAACGATGAATTTTTATTAAGTTCAATAGAAATAGAACCATTTTCAACCCATACTTATACTTTAACTATTTTAGAAAATATTGGTTCTAGTTTGAAAGCCAATATAAAAGTTGGTCTTGAGGATGCGAAAGAAAAAGATTTTGGTTCAACTATTGTAAGTGATAACGAAATCAAAAAAGAACCTTTAACTAAAATAGGAGAAGAAGTAGCAGTAACTACTGAAGGTTTAATTGAATTAGATGATGAAGAAGGAATATCTTATTACTTTCGTGGATCAATTCCTAACAATTATGTTTCATTTGCTAATTTTATATGGCGTATAGTCAAGGTAAATGGAGATGGTAGTGTAAAATTGATTTTAAATAATTATTTGGAAGAAAAAGTAAACTATTATGATGATAATAGCGAAAAAACAATAGAAGAAAAATTAAATTTTTTGCAATCAAATGTAAACAAAACATTAGAAGATTGGTATAAATATAATTTAAATGGTTATGAAAAATATATTACAACTGCTAAATACTGTGTTGATGATTCTGTTGTGAATTCAGATGGTACTAATACATATTATTTAGGATATTCTCGCCTTTTAACAGATTATAATCAAGTAAATAATTGTTTAGGCAATCAATACAGTTCTAAAATTGGTTTAATATCAGCAGACGAAGCTGTATTTGCTGGTGCTTCTAAAAATGGTGCTAATACCGAATTTTATATGTATACTCCGGGAAAAGATTATTCTTGGTGGACTTTAACGCCAGCAAGTAATAATAATTCAGCAATTACTTATTTTGAAATAGATCAAACAGGAATTTTAAAAAATGAAAGTACAGGTAATTTTTATAGAGGATTAAAACCAGTTATTAATTTAAATAAAAAGACTTATGTAAGCGGAAAAGGAACTTTAGATAATCCTTATTTGATTAAAGAATGATTTACAAAAGATGTGTAAATCTTTTTTCTTTTTGATACATGTTGTTTTTATGCTGTGATAAAATAAAAACGAGGAGTCTGATTTTTTATGAAGCAGCTATTTAATGATATAATAGGGTTTATGACAAATTTGAATTATATTGATTTACTTCTCTATATAGCTATTTTAGTTTTATTAATATTAGTTGTTTCACTTATTTATATTATTAAAACTAGTGAAGAAGAAATAGTTGATTCAAATAATGAAGAGACAGACATAGACTTAAAAGAAGTGGTTAACAATATTATAACTACACAAGAATCAGTTCCAACAAGTACTTTTACAAGTTATGAAAAAGACCAAGAAGAGAAAGCAATTATAAGTTATGAAGAGCTTTTAGCTAAAAGTAAAATGGGAAATATTAATTATAACGAAGAAGAAATTTTAGATGATGAAATATTAGTAAAAAAAATAGATTTAAATAATATAACTTCTTATAAAAATGAAAATTTAACTAAATCTAAAGAAAGTAAATTATTTAGATACACTAATGAGGAAGCATTTTTGAAGGCTTTGCAGAAATTAAATGAACTATTAAACTAAGGAATAGGCCTTAGTTTTTATTTATGCTATAATAGAGTTTTAAAAGAGGTGGTTTTTAGTGAAATTTAATATTATTACTCTTGGATGTAAAGTTAATATTTATGAAAGTGAAATTATTAAAGAGAAATTATCAAAGAATGGTTTTATATATTCTAATGAAAGCGAAGCTGATATAATTATAATAAATACTTGTACTGTTACTAATATGGCTGATAATAAATCTAAAAAGTATGTGCGACGAGCTAAAAGATTAGAAAAGATATTAGTTGTTTGTGGCTGTAGTAGTGAAAATAATCAGGATGAATATAGGCAAATGGGAATTGATATTTTAATCGGTAATAAAGATAAAAGTATTATTCAGGAAAAAATAAAAGAATTTTTAGAAACGAGAAAAAAAATAATTAAGTTTTATGAAGAAAAAGATTTTATATTTGAAGATATGGAGGTAGAGAAATTTAATAGTCATACTAGAGCTTTTGTTAAAATTCAAGATGGTTGCAATAATTTTTGTAGTTATTGTATTATTCCTTATGTTCGAAAAAATATTCGAAGTAAAGATTTTATTAAAGCCATAAACGAAATTAAAACTTTAGTTCAAAATGGGCATAAGGAAGTAGTTTTAACTGGTATTCATACTGGTGCTTATAAAAGTAGTGATGGCCATGATTTAGCAGATTTGATTCATGAAATAAGTAAAATTGAAGACTTAAAGAGAATAAGAATATCTTCAATTGAAATCACAGAATTAAATGAAAAAATGTTAAAAGAAATAGAAATAAATAAAAAAGTAGTAAATCATTTTCATATCCCACTACAAGCTGGAAGTGATAAAATATTAAAAAAAATGAATCGTAAGTATGATTTAGCTTACTTTAAAAATAAAATAATAGAGATTAGAAAAATAAAACCAGATGTAAGCATTACAACTGATGTAATAGTGGGTCATCCTTACGAAAATGAAGAATTATTTTTGGATACCATTAAAACCTGTAAAGATATTAATTTTTCAAAAATTCATGTTTTTCCATATTCTAAAAGAGAGGGAACAGCTTCTAGTAGAATGGAAATGCAAGTAAATGATATTGAGAAAAAAAGAAGAAGTAGAATTTTAAATGATATAAGTAATAAATTAGAAATTGATTTTTATAATAGACACCTTAATACTGAATTAGAAGTATTAATTGAAGAGGTATTTGATGATTATAGCATTGGTTATACTTCAAATTATATTAAGGTAAAAATATTAAAAATTTTAAGCAGAAATGAATTTTATACAGTAAATATATTAAAATTAGAAGAGAATTATTTAATCGGCGAAATAAAAGAAGCTTTAAAAGTATTATCTTAAAGCTTCTTTTATTTTATCAGTATTTTTAAAATTTAATTTAGCTACTTCTCTTAGTTTTTCAATTCCATATTTTTTTACTATTTCCACTCCAATTTGATCAGCAACATCATTTGCTCCTTTAGGAATAATTAGTTCTAAATCATTTGATAAATTATCCATTTTTTTTAAAAAGTAATAACGACTAATAATACTTGCTGCTGCTACACTTGCACATTTACTTTCTGCTTTAGTAGTGAAAGTAATATCCATAACTTTTTTAGTTGTTTCATTGATATGCTCAAAATATTTTCTTGGATATACAAATTGATCAACAACTACTTTATCATAAGAATAATTTTCTTTATGTATTAATTTATATAAAACTTTATTATGTAAAATAGCTTTAATTTTATTCATATTATAACCTTTTTCTTGATAATTATTATAATCAGCATTATTTAAAGTAAAAGTTACAAAAGGTATTTCTTTAATTAATAAGGGAGCAATTTTTAATATTTTATCATCAGTCAATTTTTTTGAATCTTTAACACCTAAATCATTGATAAAATCAATTTTAGATTTTTCAACGAAAGTAGCAGTAACAACGATAGGCCCAAAATAGTCTCCTGTTCCCACTTCATCAGAACCAATAGTAGATAAACTATAAAAATAATTTAATTCTTCTTTATATTGTTCTTTTTTCTTATTATTTTCATTAATATCAATATCACGTTTATTTATTCTTTTTTCTAAATCAATCCAAATATTAGCATCAATATCAGCACTTACTCCTTGGAACATTACTTTGCCGCTCTCATATAATGTAATAATTGTATCAGCTTCCATTGCTTGAAATACAGCATATGGAGGAGTCTTATCTCTTCTTAAATCTTTATAATAATTAATCATTTTATCTTTAATATTATCACTTATTTTAAAAACTATTGTCATAAAAAAGTCACCTCTAAATAATTGTAACAAAATAGATAATTATTGTCTATAAACACGATTTAAATAGATATCAAAAAAGGGCTAAAAGAATATAATTGATAATGATTTGTTAAAATACAAAATTTTTGATATACTAAAATAAAAAATAAATTGATAGGAGAATACATATGAATATTATTGATGTTGTTATATTTTTAATGCTTCTTTGTGGGATAATAGTTGGATTTAAAAAAGGAGTTATTAAAAGTGTTGTTTCATGCGTTGGAACAATAATTGTAATTGTATTATCATTTTATTTAAAGAATCCTTTATCGGTTTTTCTTTATACATTTCTGCCATTTTTTAGTTTTTCAATAAGTGCTATTAATATCCTACTTTATGAAGCTATTGCTTTTTTAATAGTTTTTTCGTGTTTATCAATATTGTTACGGGTTATTATTAAAATATCTGGTATAATAGAGACAATATTAAAAATTACAGTAGTACTTGCAATTCCGTCTAAAATATTAGGGGCTATTTTTGGCTTTTTAGAATATTATGTTTTTACATTTGCCATTTTATTTATTTTAGCTTGTTTAAATATTAGTAATGAATTAATTACTGAGAGTAAAGTAGCAGATACAATATTAAGTAATACTCCGATAGTTTCAAGTATTGCAGAGGATTCTTATAAAGTGATAAAAGACTTTGTAGATATAAAAAATAAGAATATATCTAGTGAACAAAAAAATGAAGAAGCTGTTAAGGCTTTATTGAAATATAATATTGTAAGTGAAAAAAATATGGAAAAATTAAATAAAAGAAAGAAGTTTAATATTAAAAATATAGAAAATATTATTGATGATTATACGAAAGGAAAAGATAAAAATGATTAAATATTTAGAAAAAGAAAATTTAGAAGATTTAGTGCAAAAAGGTATTTTTGTAGTTGACTTTTATGCCGATTGGTGTGGGCCTTGTAAAATGATGGGTTCGGTTTTAGAAAAAATGAATGATGTGAATATTATTAAAATTAATACAGATGTTCATCAAGAATTAGCAGTTAAATATGGAATTATGAGTATTCCAACACTTATTTTCTTTAAAGATGGAAAAGAAGTTAAGAAAGTAGTTGGATTTCAATCCGAAGATGAAATAAAAAATATTTTAAATAGTATTTAAGAAGAAAGAAGTAGTATTGGAAGTAGTGAAAATATGTTGTTAAAAATTGTGATTTCTTTTATTCCTGTAATGATTATAGCAATTTTTGGAATTGCTACAAATAAAATCAAAAAAGATATTAATAATTTGTTAAAACTTATATTATATTCTTTTTTTATGATATATATATTAATAATTTTGGGCGAATTATTAAAAACTATTTTTGAATATATAACAGCATTTATTATTTTAAGTATTCCTAATATTAGTTTAGTATTCTTAAAATTATTACAAAGTTTTTTTGTAGCAGCATTACCTGAAGAGGTTTTGAAATGGTTTTTTATTAAAAAATCTAATCCTAAAAATAAATATGAAATTATTTTTAATTGTATATTTATATCTGCTATGTTTATGGCTTTAGAAAACTCAATCTATATGCTTTCTTTTTCATCAAATTTAATAGGAATTCATCGAGCATTTTTACCAGTTCATCTAGCTTGTCAATTAATTATGGCTTTGTTAATGATTTGTTTATATAATAAAAATAATGATAATGATAATGATATTAAAGAGAGCAGGATATTAAAATTATCAATTTTATTTATTCCTATAGTATTACATACATTATATAACACAATTATAACTTTTAGTAAGATAATTATAAATGTTGATGGAATAGAAATTCATCCAATTGCTGTAATAATAGGAATATGTATTTACGTAATTGTTTTTATATTGATGATAAATTATGGAAAATTAACAGAATATTCAGGTGAAAAAACAGATAAATCAAAGCTTGTTAAACGTATTATTGCTATAATAGTTTTGTTTATAGTTTGGAGTGTACTTTTCTTTGGTAAAAAGGATAATGAAATAATAATTGAAAGTAATAATTACTCTAATTTGCTAAATACATATTAAAGATAGCTTTTTTGGTTATCTTTTTATGACTTCTTTAGTGCAATTAGCATAAGCTCGTAATAAACCACCACTTCCAAGTTTAATACCACCAAAATAACGAACTATAGCAATCAAACAGTTATCCAAATTATTTAGCTCTATTAAATTATAAATTGGTAAACCTGCAGTTCCACTTGGTTCTTTGTCATCACTTTTTCGAACCAGACTGCCAATTTTGTAAGAATAGGGAATATGGCGGGCTTTTTTGTGTTCTTTTTTTAAATTTTCTAAAACAAAATCTACGTCTTCTTTAGAATTAACTTCATAATAAAAAGCTAAAAATTTAGATTTTTTAATCTCTAATGTATAAGTATTTAATAATTTCATAATAACACCATTTTTATTATACTAAAAAAATAGTAAAAATACCTTTAAAAAATTTGTTATAATAATTAAAAGTGGTGGATGAATAAAATGTTAAAATTAATAAAAAATTTTATAGTTTTTTTAACTCTTATAATTTATATATATATTATGCTTATCCCAAGAGGAAGATTTGTCTTCGATATGACTTATTTAAAAATAATATTAATAATAACACCATTATGTTTGTTATTATTTAGTTTTGGATTAATTGATAATAAAAAAGAAACTTATAAGAATAATATTAATCTTTATATCTTTTTATATTTTATTTTATTAATAAGTATTACATTATTTATTGGAAGACCAAATATTGATTTTAGTTATGAAAATTTAATTTATATTAATACTGATTATTTAATCCCATTTAACAGTATTACAAAATATCTTTTTAATAGAGCAACTTTAAAAGTAAAATTATATAATTTGTTAGGCAACGCTATTTTATTGGTACCTTTGTCTTTTTTACTAATGATAAAAAACAAAAAATATAATAAGTTAATAAATCAAACAAAAATATTATTACCAATTATTACTAGTATTGAATTTTTCCAACTCTATACTAATACTGGTATATTTGATGTTGATGATATAATATTAAACTTTTTTGGGGCGATGTTTTTTGTAATTTTAATAACACGATTTAATTTTATAGATAAAGTTAGGGAATTTTTTTATCAAGATTTTAATTTGAATATGGGAATCAAATATTGTTTCTTTTCTTTTTCGTTAATGGTATCAATTATTTTTATTAATTTGATATTTTCTTAAATTAATTTAAGAAAATATCAAATTAATAAAAATAAATTTTTTATAGAAAGATAAAATTTTATGATAAAATAATATTTAATGAAAGGTAGTTATTTATGGCAACAACAAAAGATTATAAAGAATTTTTATTAGAACAATTAGATTTACTCGATGATATTACATGTAGACCGATGATGGGAGAGTACTTATTATATTGGGATAAAATACTATTTGGTGGTATATACGACAATAAATTACTTGTGAAAATAGTAGAAAGTAATAAAAAATATCAAATGCAAGAGGTTATTCCTTATAAAAATGCAAAGCCGATGTATTTTATTTCTGATATTGATAATAAAGAATTATTAAAAGATATTATAATTGATACATGCGAGAGTTTATCTAGAAAAAATAAGTAAAAATGCAATATGGAGAGGTGATCAAAAATGAGAATATTAGTTAAATAAGTTTGGCATAAACTTTGATTATGCCCAAAATAGGAGGCATAATATGTTTGAAATAAAAGATTTAAGTATCTTGGTAAATGAAAGATATTTAGTTAAAAATCTGTCTTTTAGCTTACAAAAAGGTGATAAACTTGCTATTATTGGTGAGGAGGGAAATGGGAAATCCACTTTATTAAAAGCTATTAAAGGTATATGTGAATATGCTGAAATAACAGGTAGTGTAAATATAAAAGGAAATAAAATTGGTTATTTAGAACAATCTGTAAATGAAAAAGATTTAAATAAAAAAGTGTATAATTTTCTATTCAAGGATGAAATTGATTATTATGAAAAAGTAAATACTTTATATAAACATTTAGATTCTATTAATTTAGATGATGAAATATTAAATCAAACAATTAACACCTTATCTGGAGGAGAAAAAGTAAAAGTTAGTATTTTAAAACTTTTAATTAATGAATATGATATTCTATTTTTAGATGAACCTACTAACGATTTAGATATTGAAACTTTAGAATGGTTGGAAAATTTTATAAATAATATAAATAAACCCATTGTATATGTTTCTCATGATGAAACACTATTATCTAATACAGCAAATATTATTTTACATCTAGAACAAATAAAGAAAAAAACAGAATGTAGACATACATTAATAAGAAGTGATTATGATTCTTATGTAAATTTTAGATTAAGAAAAATTAATCATCAAACTCAAATTGCTAAATCTGAAAAAAGAGATTTTAATAGAAAGCAAGAAAAATTGAGAAAAATAATGCAAAAAGTTGAGTATGAACAAAATACCATTTCAAGAAGTGATCCTCATGGGGCTAAACTATTAAAAAAGAAAATGCATGCTTTAAAATCACAGGAAAAGAAATTAAATGGTGCCGAGATTATGAAAATACCTGATGTAGAAGAAAGCATAAATTTCTTTTTTGAGAGAGTTGAAATTCCTAAATCAAAAAATATATTAAATTTAGACATATCTAAATTGGAAGTAAATAATAAAATATTAGCCAAAAATGTAAAACTAAATATTAGGGGAAATACGCATTTATGTATTATCGGACAAAATGGAGTTGGGAAAACAACATTAATAAAAACCATTTATGAAAAATTAAAAAATAGAACAGATATAAAAGTTGGCTATATGCCCCAAAATTATAGTGATATTTTAGATAATTATCAATTAGTACTAGATTTTTTAACTTCAAGTTGTGGAAAAGATAAACTAACCAAAGCTAGAATGTATTTAGGAAATATGAAATTTACCAAAAAAGAAATGATGAGTTATATTAAAAACTTAAGCAACGGAACAAAAGCAAAACTATTTCTTGTTAAATTGGTATTAGATGAGTGTGATGTTTTAATACTTGATGAACCGACAAGAAATGTAAGTCCTTTATCAAATCCAGTTATCAGAAAAGTATTAAAGGAATATAAAGGAACAATTATAAGTGTTTCGCATGATCGAAAATTTATTGATGAGGTAATTAATGATTTATATATTTTAACAATTAATGGTTTAGTTAAAGAAAAATAATAGTTAAAAATATAGGTATTTTGACAAGTTTTTTATAAAACTTGTTTTTAAATGTTATAATAAAAAATAAGTTTTATAAAAAGAGATGATTATGATGAAAAAAATTTTGAAAGTTCTTAGTTTACTAAAAAATAATCTGGGTTCTTTAATTGCATTTGAAATTATATTTAAATTTTTAAGTTTAATGATATTTACGCCACTTTTTTTTCATCTTTTTGATTTAATAATGAAAATTACAAAGTATCATTATTTAACTTTGGAAAATATTATTCCATTTTTAATGAATCCTTTTACTATTTTATTGTTAATCATTTTAATTATATTTATGACATTTTATACAATGTTTGATATTACGACAATTATAATTATATTAGATGCATCATATCAAAACAAAAAAATAAAAGTTTATAAAGCAATTTATATGTCTTTAAATAAATGTAAAAAAGTTTTTAAAATAAAAAACATTATGGTATCTTTTTTGGTATTATTTTTAATTCCTTTTTTAAATTTTGGATTAGCTCCTAGCTTTATTACCTCAATTCAAATACCTGAATTTATCCTAGAATTTATTTTACAAAACCAAAATCTATTAATATTATTTATTATTACTTTATTATTTTTAATTATTTTATTGCTAAAATGGTTATATGCTCTTCATTATTTTGTTTTGGAAGATATTAATTTTAAAGAAGCAAGAAAAAAAAGTAATTCCTTAAGTTCCAAAAAACATTTAAAAGATGTAATTAGTTTATTTTTCATTCAATTCGCTCTGTTCATTTTATATATAGTATTTATTGTAATAGGAATTTTAATAATTATAGGTTTAAATAAAATGTTTGTTAATATTATAATTTTAAAAAGTGTAGCAACAACTATAATCTGGGTATTTATTGCCATATCATTTTTAGTTTTGGCTTTTTTAACAGTACCAATTAGTTATGCTGGAATAAGTGTTATGTATTATTTTCATAAAATAACTAAGGGTGAAAAAATAAAACATATTAAGATTCAAAATAAAAGTGAAATTAATTCTAAATTAAAAATAGTGATTGCTTTATTTATTGGAATAGCTATTATCGGCGGTTCTATATTTACTTATGGGATTTATAAAGGGAAATATAATTTAAATATAGAATATATACGAGCAATGGAAGTTACAGCCCATCGTGGCTCTTCAATAAACTATCCAGAAAATACAATGACAGCATTTGTTGCAGCAAAAAATGAGGGAGCAGATTGGATAGAATTAGATGTTCGAAAAACAAAAGACGATAAAATAATTGTTATGCATGATAAGAGTTTAAAAAGGATAACAGGAATTGATAAAAAAGTATGGAAAGTAACTTATGATGAAATCAAAGATATTGAGGTAGGAACTTATATAAATAAAGCTTTTACAACAGAAAGAATTCCTTTGTTAGAAGATGTTATAAAATGGGCAAAAGATAATAATATGAAATTAAATATTGAATTAAAACCCACAGGACATGAAAAAGATTTGGAAAAATCTGTAATTCAATTAATTAACAAATATGATTATATAAATGATTGTGTACTTGCTTCACAAACATATGAAGTTTTAGAAAACATAAAAAAATATGATAAAAATATGAAAACTGTTTATGTTATAAGTCTTCTTTATGGAGATATTGACTCTTTTACTGCAGCAGATCAATTTAGTATTGAAGCTAGTAGTATTACTTCTTCGTTAGTAAAACAAATCCATAAAGAAGGAAAGCAAATTTATGCGTGGACAATTAATACTGAAGAAGGTATTAAAGAAATGCTTGATATGCAAGTTGACAATGTTGTAACAGATGACGTATCTTTAGCTAAAAAAATAATATATTCAAATAGAACAAGTAATATAATAAATGAGTATATTAAAATGATTGAAAACTTATTTTAAATATAGGATAACGAAAGAAATAATTATTAATTTTAAATTAGGAAAAAATATTGATTTAAATGTTTAAGAAAAATAAAATTTGGTATTTTTATAATAGAACAAATAGGAAAATATTTAAAAATTTTGCTTTTAAAAGATTAGAAGTGCCAAAAATAAAACTAATAATCTATTTATCTTTTTTATACATAATAATCTTATGAAAGAAAAGATAAATGTTTTAAAAAGTAATTAAATATGAAAGCGAAGTAAGATAATGAAAAAGAAATTAATACAACAACCATTTGAGTATTGGGAAGAAAAATCTTATATGAGGGTAATTTTTAAAGAAGAAGAAAATGATTTAAAAAAAATTTTAGAAAAATTATCTGTTAATAAAGAATTTAAAATAAACGAAACAAGTTATAATATAAATGGTGTTATAAATTTAAAAATTTTTTATGAAAATTTTGAATATGAAGTTGGAATTTATTTAGGTAAGATTTCTGTGCCAGATTATTATTTATCTCAAAATTTTTTGTTTAACGAGGAAGAAAAAAAAGATATTTTAAGTGCTCAAAAGGCTCTAGTAATATTTATGAAATTTGGTAATTCTATTAAAAAATCATTTCATTTTCAATTAAAACTTGCTGTTGCTTTAGTTCCTGATTTAATTGGAATTATGGATGAAAGTGCTGAAAAAATGTTGCCAGCTAAATGGGTTAAAATGATAGCTTCTTCTAAAATATTGCCAAGTTCTAAAGATTTATTTAATATTCAAGCTATAAATGGCGAAAAAAATAAAATGTGGTTACATACCCATGGACTTTGTAGATGTGGAATAACTGAATTAGAGATATTGGATTCTGACAAAGAACATTGTAGTCAACATTATAATTTACTTGTGACTTATGCAATGTATTTACTTGATAAAAAAGAAGACTTTGACCCAATACGCAATGGTGCTTATATAGGTCTTTTAATTAATAATAATCCTGTTGTTGTAACTTGTATACCTTGGCCAGAAGGAATATTAGAGTATAAGAAACTAAAACTTGGAGGCATAAATGATCGAAAAGAAGGACACAATACTAAAACTAGTATAGTTTTCTTATATACAAGTGAAGAAGATGAAATAAATGGTACTTTAAATAAAGTTTCAATTTATGATGAATTATGGGGAGAGAATCCGTTGTTTTTCTTTAGTGATGAAGAAACAAATAGAATGAGAGAATTAGCTAAAGAAAGATTTTCGTATGTTTTAAGGAGTTTTAATAATAGCGAAAATTCTATTTTAATTAAAATAGGGTTGCCTTTAAAAGAAGATGGAAAATTTGAACATATTTGGTTTGAATTACTTGATATTAAAGGTGATAAGTTTAAAGCAAAGTTAACCCAAGAGCCTTATGATATTCCAGATATTCATACAGGTTATGAAGCGTGGTATTCAATAGAGGATATAACCGACTGGATTATTTATACAAAGGCAGCAGCTATAAATCCTAGTAATGCTTATATTTTAGAAAATAAATAATTACTCTGTTTATTACAAAGAATCAATGTATTAATGAAAAAATAATAAAAAAATTATTGATTTATTTTTTTAGATTTGTTAAAATTTATTACACAAAAAAGCTAAATTTTATTTTTGATGGAAACGAACATAATTTGAAAATTATGATAACGCACAACTCAAAAACCAAGAGATGTGCTTTTTTGTGGGCAAAGGTAGGTTTAATAATGAAAAAAACAGAATTAGGCAAAGAAAAAATAACTAAATTATTATTGATATTTTCTATTCCATGTGTTATTAGTATGCTTATAAATTCAATATATAACATTGTTGATCAAATATTTATTGGTCAAGGAGTAGGACTTTTAGGGAATGGAGCAACCAATGTTATATTCCCCTTAGTGCTTTTATTTGGAGCAATTGCAGGACTTCTTGGAAATGGTTGTGCCGCTAATATTAGTTTACGTTTGGGAGAAGGAAAGAGAGAAGAAGCCTCTAAATCAGTTGGTTCAACAGTCACTTTTTCAATAATCATATCGATTATTGTTTCAATGATTATATATATTTTCTTACCTCAAATAATTAACCTTTTTGGTTGTACTCCAAATGTATATAAATATGCTTTAAGTTATGGAAAAATTATTGTATGTGGTGCTCCTGCGTTAATTATATATACAACATTATCTTCAGTAATTCGGGCAGATGGATCTCCACAATATTCCATGTTTTTCTTATGTATAGGAGCAATTATAAATATTATTTTAGATTATTTATTTATTCTTATTTTTAAATGGGGAGTTGAAGGAGGGGCTTTAGCAACTATAATTGGCCAATATATCTCGGCTATATTAGCTTTACTTTATTTAAGAAAATTTAAAAATTTTGAATTAAAATTAAAAGACTATAAAATAAACAAATCAATTTTTAAAGTAATGCTTTATGGTGTATCTTCATTTATTACTCAAATTACAGTTTTAGTACTATTTGTATTTATGAATAATGTTTTAACAAAATATGGAGCTTTGACGAAATTTGGAGAAGATATTCCATTATCTGCATATGGTATTATGTCTAAAGTCAATACTTTATTAATCTCATCTATTTTAGGAGTTTCTATTGGGGCCCAACCTATTATCGGTTTTAATTATGGAGCAGGTAATAAAGAACGCGTTAAAGAAGCTTTAAAGAAAATATATTTTATTAATATTATTATTGGAATTGTTTTTAATTTAATTTATTTAATTTTTCCAATGCAATTAGTTTCAATTTTTGGAAGTGGAGATAATCCATTATATATTGAATTTTCAATTATGCTATTTCGGACATTTTTAATGATTAATTTTGTGAATTCATTTGAAATGACAACAAGCATTGTGATTCAATCTCTTGGAAATGCTAAAAAAGCCGCAGCATGTACTTTTATTAGACAAATTTTACTATTTATTCCTCTTGCTTTATTATTATCTCATTATTTTGGTTTGAAAGGAATTTTATATGCAGGACCTATTGCGGATTGTTTATGTTTTGTCATTATTATTTTTATATTTTTGTCAGAATATAAAAAATTAGGAACAAATGACAATACAAAAGAAACTATAGAAAAGATAAACATTCAAAATAAAAAAGGTATGGTAATTACAATAAATCGTGAATATGCATCTGGTGGAAGATATGTTGGAAAGTTACTATCAAAAGAGTTAGATATCCCTTTTTATGATAAAGAAATAATTAGTCTAGCAGCTCAAGAATCAGGATTTACTAAAAATTATATTGAGAAAAATGAACAAAAGAAAAGTACAATAAATGGAGAATATAATAGTGATGATGAAATATTTGTTGCAGAATCTAAAATTATTAAAAATATTGCTAAGAAATCTGGAGTGATAGTTGGTAGATGTGCTGATTATGTTTTAAAAGATAATAAAAATGTTTATAAAATATTTTTTTATAGTGATATGGACAATAAAATTAAAAGAGCAACAAAATATTATAATATTAAAAAAAATGAAGCTTTTAGCATGATTTCAAAAATTGATAAACAAAGAGAAAAACATTATAAATATTATACAAATAGAAACTGGCGTAATTTTGCTAATTATGACTTAGCAATTAATGTTGATACTTTAGGTCCCAAAAAAACTGCTTTAATGATAAAAGATATTGTAAAATCTAAAAGATAAAAGCATTTTGTTAAATGTGGTATAATTAAATAAGTAAATAGTTATATATTGAAAGAGAGGATTATGAATGAAAAAAAGATTATTAACTATTTTTTTAGGGGGCATTTTGGTTTTAGGAATTACTACTGGTTGTACTAAACAAAACGAAAATGATATAGTAAAAGACGAAGTACAAGAAAAATCAAAAGGTAACTGTGAAGCTGAGGAGTGCATTAACCTTATTGAGCCAAAAATGAATGTTGAAGAAGTAAATGAAATTATCGGTTTCGAAGGGGAGAAAAAAGATGAGATTGAAACATATACTTGGCAATTAACAGATAAAACAAAAATAGTAATAGAATACAAAGATGGTTTAGGAAATATTACAGCTACTATGGATAAAGAAAAATTAAACAATGATGATTTTAAAATATCAATTTGCTATGATATTCAAAATGATTTAAAAAATGGAACAACTTATACTTATGAAGAAATGGTTGAAAAATTTGGTGGAATTGAAGGACATCTAGAATCTAAATCCTCTACTTCTAAAATGTATATGTGGGTAAAAGATGGCCAAACTTTTAGAGCAACTTTTTCTGATAGCTTGAAAGGCAAATGTTCAATTGTATCTCTTAGATAAGTTAATTAAATTTTGCAAAGTAGATTAAATGTTAAATCTGCTTTTTATATTTCAAAATGATTTGAGTTAGATTTAGTTTTTTGTGATATACTATTTATAGTGAGGTAAAATATGAAAAATAAAGTTGTTTTAATAGGTTGTGGAAATGTTGGAATGAGTTATGCCTATGCATTACTTAATCAACATACTTATGTAGATGAGCTTATTCTTATTGATATTGATAATGAAAGAATTATTGGGGAAGCAATGGATTTAAATCATTGTCTTGCTTATAGTCCATCTAAAGTAAATATTAGAGTGGGAGATTATAATGATTGTAATGATGCTAGGATAGTTGTAATAGCGGCAGGAAGCAATCAAAATCCTGGAGAAACTAGATTAGATCTTATTCATAAAAATAGTCGAATTTTTAAATCAATTATTACAAATGTTATGATAAATAATTTTAAAGGCATTTTTTTAGTTGCAACAAACCCTTTAGATGTTATGACTTATTTAACACTAAAATATTCTGATTTAGAGCCAAACAAAGTAATTGGATCAGGTACAACTTTAGATACAGCACGTTTAAAATACTTAATTAGTGAAAATTTAAAAGTTTGTCCTAAAGACATCCAAGCATTTGTGATAGGGGAACACGGCGACTCTGAATTTGTTGCTTGGAGTAATGCTAATATCGCTTTAACAAATATAAACGAATTTTTAAATCACGATGAAATGAAGAAAATAGAAGATGATGTTAGGGACTCTGCTTATGAAATTATCAAAAAGAAAGGTGCAACTTACTATGGAATAGGTATGTGCTTAGTTAGAATTACGAGTGCCATTTTAGAAGACAAAAATATTATTTTGCCAGTATCAAGTTATGATAATGAAAATGATGTTTGTATTTCAACACCAGCAATTGTAAATAGTCATGGAGTACAAGAGAAAATTTTTATTCCCTTAAATGAAGAAGAAACAAAAAAATTAACAAAATCAATTGAAGTTATTAAAGACACCATAAATTTATTAAAAGAGAGTAATGAATGAAAGAAGGTTTTTTATGAAATTCGAAATAAAAGTTGAGGGGATGGCTTGTAAAGCATGTGAGAATAGAATTCAAAATGTTTTACAAAACATTCAAGAAGTAGAAGAAGTATCTGCAGATTACAAAACAGGGTTAGTGATTGTAACTTTAAATAAAGAAATATCTGTTAATTTAATTAAAGAAAAACTTGAAGATATAGGGTATAACATTATTTAGGATAGTTATCAATGCAAAAAATTATTTTAGAAATTGCAGGAATGACTTGTTCTGCTTGCTCAAATGGTTTAGAAAAATACTTAAAAAAACAAAATGGAATTGAAGATATTTTTGTTAATTTAGTACTTGCTAATGCAACTATTGTTTACGATGAAGAAAAAGTAAATTTAGAACAAATTGAAAAATATATTCAAGCTGCAGGTTTTAAGAGTCTAGGAGAATTTAAAGAAATTAAAATAGAAAATTCTAATTATAAAGAAAAAATAAATTTGATGATTATGACAATTTTGACTTTAATTCTTATGTATATATCAATGGGGCATATGATTCATTTACCGATAATCCATTTTTTTAATCCTCATCTAAATCCAGTAAATTATGTTTCTAGCTTATTTTTGATTACAATTTGTTTTTTGATTTATGGTTTTGGTATTTTAAAAAATGGTTATAAAAATTTAATTCATAAAACACCTAATATGGATACATTAGTAAGTATCGGCGTAATTGCTAGTTTATTATATAGTTTATATAATACTTATTTAATATTAATTGGACATAAAGAGCTAGTTATGAATTTATACTTTGAATCTTCTGCAATGGTAATCTATTTTGTTAAATTAGGAAGATATATTGATTATCAAAGTAAAAATAAGACTAAAGAAGCTTTACAAAAATTAGTAAGCATTACGCCTAGTATGGCTAATTTAAAAGTTGGAGAAGGTATTAAAAAAATAACTATTGATGAAATTAAAGTAGGAAATATTTTAGTCGCGAGATCTGGAGAAAGAATTGCTGTTGATGGAGAAATAATAGCTGGTAATGCTTATTTAGATGAGTCTTTTATTACAGGAGAAAGTTTACCAGTTGAAAAACATGTTGGGGATAAAGTGGTAGCAGGTAGTATTAATTATGATGGTTTGTTAGAATATAGAGCGGAAAAAATAGGTAAAGATTCTACAATCTCTGAAATAGTCAAGTTGGTAATTGATGCTACAAATACCAAAGCACCCCTTGCATCAATAGCAGATAAAGTATCGGGTTATTTTGTTCCTAGTATAATGATTATTGCTCTTTTAACATTTATTGTATATGTCCTAATCGGATTTTCTTTTAAAGAAGCTTTTACTTCATTTATTACTATTTTAGTTGTAGCATGTCCTTGTAGTTTAGGGCTAGCTACACCTCTTGCAATCATTGTGAGTGAAGGGTTATGTGCCTCTCAAGGTATATTAATTAAAAGCAGTGAAGTTTTAGAAAATGCAGGTAAAATAGATACAATTGTCTTTGATAAAACAGGAACTTTAACTTATGGTAAATTAAAAATTTCTCAAATATTTAATTTTAGTAATTTAAAAGATTTTGATTTAATTCAGATTGCAGCGAGTATGGAAAAAGAAGCAACGCATCCAATTGCTACTGCATTTAAAACATTTATAGAAGAAAATAAAATGAAATTATTAAATGTTAAGAATTTTAAAAACTATTCTGGTTTAGGCATTCAAGGATTAGTAGATAATAATGAAATTTTACTTGGAAATAAGAAATTTTTAGAAAAGAGAAAGATAAAAAATCAATATTTAGAAAAAGAAAAGTTATTGGCACAAAATGGTAATAGTATTGTATATATGGTAAAAAATAAAGAAATAGTAGCTCTTTTTGGAATAAGTGATATACCAATAAAGGAAGCAAGTGAAGTTATTAGTCAGTTAATAAAAATAAAAATAGAGCCAATTATATTAACAGGTGATAACGAGGAAACTGCTAAAAGAATTGGAGAAAAAGTTGGTATAAGAAAAGTAATAGCTAATGTTATACCAAAAGATAAAGCTGATATAATTAAAAAGTTAAAAAAAGAAAAGCGCTTTGTTATGATGTGTGGGGACGGAATTAATGATTCTCCAGCGCTTGCTTTATCTGATATAGGAATTAGTGTAAATAGTGGTACAGACATTGCTAAAAATTCAGCAGATGTGATTTTAACAAATAATAATTTAAATAATATTATAAATTTAATTGATATAAGTAAAAGAACAGTTAAGATTATTAAACAAAATTTATTTTTAGCTTTCTTTTATAATATACTAATGATTCCTATTGCAGCAGGGTTATTAAAATCGATTGGAATTTCTATAAATCCGATGCTAGCTAGTTTATCTATGGTTTTAAGTAGTATTACTGTAATATTAAATACGCTAAGATTAAAAAGAAATTAGAGAGCATGAAGCTATCAATTTTTATGTTATTTTAAAATAAAATATGTTATGATGAAAAAAGTTAAATGGAGGTATTATAATGAAATTTTATATTGGTTCAGGGATGAAAAATTGCGAATTAGTAAATGATTATGCAAAAGTTTTAAATGATAATGGTTGGGAACAAACTTATAATTGGGTCAAAAATATAAGTGATGATATATCTAGAGATAATATGATAAAATATGCAAGCTTAGAATCACAAGGTGTTGCTGATGCAGATGTTGTCATTATGTTATTACCAGGAGGAAGAGGTGCACATATTGAATTAGGAATGGCTTTGGCACTAAATAAAAAAATATTTTTATGTTCTACTACTGAAGAAGAATTTAGTATTGAAAATACTGTTGCTTTTTATGAATTGCCAAAAATTACTCAATTAGTTGGAAATGTTGAAGATAATGTAAAGAAGATACTTGAATTACAATAGGAGATTTTTGATGAAGAAAGTAGTAATTGCGGGAAGTGCTAAACTTCAAAAAGAGGTAAATAAATGGTTAAAAATTTTTGAAAGTAAGGATTATGAAATATTAGATTATCCAAGAGCAATCGAAGAATCAAAATTTATGGAATTATATCCAAATATACATACTGAATTTTTAGAAAATATTACTAAAACTGATATGTTGTTTTTAATGAATGAAGATAAGAATGGCATAGTTGGATATATTGGTTATGAAGCATATGCTGAATTGCTTTTTGGATTATCACAAAAATTAATTTATAATAAAGATATTGAACTAATAATTTTTAAAATACCAAGTCATGAGGTTGGGTGTTACGAAGAAATCGATTTATGGTTAAAACTTGGATGGATAAAACTTTATAGGGAGGAAAAATAATGAATTTAAGAGAACAAATAAAAAATTATGTTCCTTTCGATGAAACTGAAGAAAAGATTAAAGAATATATATTAAAATGGATTGATACATTTCAAGATGTATTAACTAGAGAAAATGAATTTGGACATTTTGCTTCTTCTGCATTTGTAGTAAATAAAGATAGAACAAAAATGCTTGTTGTATATCATAATATATATGATGCTTGGATTTTTCCTGGAGGACATGCTGATGGTGAAGAAAATCTATTGTCTGTTGCTATTCGTGAAGTTGAAGAAGAAACAGGTTTAAAAACAAAGGTATTAGATAATTCTATTTTTGCAATTTCTGCTTCTCCTATTGTCGGTCATATAAAAAGAGGAAAATATATACCAGCTCATACACATTTAGATGTAGTTTATTTATTAGAGGCGGATGATAAGGAAGCATTAGTATTTAGAGAAGATGAAAGCAAAGGTGTTAAATGGATTACATTTGAAGAAGCAACAGGAGATAACATTGTTGATTTTATACGACCAGTTCACAAAAGATTAATTGATAAATTGAATGCAAGAGGAGTTTAACAATGAAAAATAAATATAATATGGCTAAAGAAGATAATATATTCTTCGCTAAAAGAAAATTAATTGATAATATTTATAAAAGCGCAAATTTAGAAGGTATTACTATTACTTTTGCAGAAACATAGCGTCTTTTCTTATATTAATTGTAAAATAATTACTTTTAATAAGAATTTAAGAAAAAAATTTTCTTTTTTCATAATTGCCGCCTCACTTCTAGTCCCTCTAAAAATAATTTCAAATAGTTTCTTGATGTGAAGTAGACGCTAAAAACCAGTAATATGAGAAAGTATATAAATCAATAGTTTTTATGTTTAAGATAGGAGGAAATAGTAATGTTCAAAGATAAATTAGCTTTAGTCCCTAATTTACCAGGAAGCTACCAAATGCGAAATAGTGATGGAGCAATCATATATGTTGGAAAAGCTAAAAATTTACATCGTCGTGTTTCTTCCTATTTTAATCGTGTTCAAACTGGTAAAACAGCTAAAATGGTTTCTGAAATTGCTGATTTTACTTATATTGTTGCAAATAGTGAGTTAGAAGCTTTTATCATTGAAATCAATCTAATTAAAGAGTTTAACCCCAAATATAATATACTTCTTAAAGATGATAAGAGCTATCCCTATATTGAATATATTTCCAAGCCTTATCCTCGTGTTAAAGTATCTAGATATTTAAATATTAAGAAAAAAGACAATAAAAAATTATTTGGTCCATATCCAAATGCATATGCTGCGCGTCGAATTGTAAATCTATTAAATCGTATTTACCCTTTAAAAAAATGTGAAGGGAAAAGTAAAGAATTATGCCTTTATTATCATATTAAGGAATGCTTAGGATATTGTAGTAAAAATTTAAATCAAACAGAATTAAATAATATGGAACATGAAATTCTTAGTTTCTTAAATGGCAATGATAAAATATTAACGACTCGTTTAGAAAAGAAAATGACAGAGTATAGTGATGCTTTAAATTTTGAGATGGCTTTAGAAATAAAAAAGGAACTCGAATATATTAAGATTGTCATGGATAAGCAAAAAGTTGAATTACACGATTTAACAAATCGTGATATTTTTGGTTATTATTTCGATAAGGGTTATATAAGTATTCAAATATTTTTCTTAAGAAACGGAAAACTTGTTGGTGGGAAGTCAGATATTTTTCCAATAATTAGTGAACTATCTGATGATTTAGAATATTATATCGCACAGTTTTATTCAAGACATGAAGTACCAAAAGAGATAATATTTTCAGCTGACATTAATAAAGAAATGTTAGAAGGATTAATATATACAAAATTTGTCATACCCAGTAGAGGTCCTAAGAAAAAGTTACTTGAAATGGCTAATATGAATAGTAAATTAAATTTAGAAAATGAATTAGAACTTATTAAAAAAGATGAATATATTACAGAAAGTGCTAATGAAGAATTAAAAGAGTTATTAGGTTTAAAAAATTTGCATCGTATTGATTTATTTGACAATTCCAATCTTTTCGGATCATTTTCTGTTAGTGGTATGGTTGTTTTTAAAGACGGCCGTCCTAGTAAAAATGATTACCGTAAATTCAAAGTAAGTATTGATAAAAATGATGATTATGGAACAATGAGAGAAGTGATTTTCAGAAGATATTCACGAGTGATAGAAGAACAAAGTGAAAAGCCAGACCTAATTATTGCCGATGGTGGAGAAAAACAAGTAGTAGTTGTTCAGGAAACTTTAAAAGATTTAGATTTAAAAATAATGGTTTGTGGCCTAAAAAAGAATGATCATCATAAAACTAATGATTTAGTATTAGAAGATTTAAGTATTAAAGAAATAGATCGAAGTAGTAATTTATTTCATTATTTAACACGTATGCAAGATGAAGTTCATCGCTATACAATTAATTATCATCGAACCATTAGAAGTAAAGGAAGTATTTCTAGTATATTAGATAACATATATGGCATTGGAAGCAAAAGAAAAAAAGCACTTATTAAAAGATTTGGAAGTGTAGTTAAAATGAAACAAGCGTCTATAGAAGAATTAGAAGAAATATTACCACATGATGTTGCTGAAAAATTGTATACATTTCTAAAAGATTTTAAATAGAAAAGTAACATAATCTATAGTATAATTATCTAAGGTGAAGTAACATGAAGTTAATCAGTCTTGATAAAGATTATAGTATCAAACTAAACAGTCAAGTAACAAATTATTTAAACCCTGATTTTATTTATGTTCCTATTAAAAATAATCCAGTTACTTTTAAGAAAAATAGCAAAATTAAAAAAGGTGATTTAATATTTAATCAGTATTATGCTTCTATATCAGGAAGAGTTATTGCTATAAAAAAATGTATCATGTGGGATAAAAGTTCAGAAAAGTGTTTAATTATCGCTAATGATTTTCAAGAAAAACTAGCTTCCAGGATAGCGACAAGAAAAAAAATAAATAATTTAACTATAGAAGAAATAAAACAAGATTTAAAAGACATTTCTGAAGATAAATTATTTAAAAGTTTAGATATAAAACATATTATTATCTGTGGTATTGATGATGAACCTTATATTGCAAATGAAGTTTTTATTCAAAAAGAAAATACTAAAATAATTTTAGAAACGATAGATGTTTTATTAAATATTTTTCCAGGCAGTACAGCTCACGTATGTATTAAAAACATCGATAGTGAAAACATTATGACTTATACAAATTTTTTAGGAACTTATACAAATATTGAATTAAATTTGGTTGAAGATTTGTATTTAATTGGCCAAGAACAAAATTTAATCCAAAAATTAAATATTAAAGATTCATATTTATATTTAAAAACTAGTGAAGTATTTGCTTTATATAATAACATTAAAAAGCGAAAACCTTTATTTGAAACTTTTATCACTATTACAGGTGATGCTTTAAAAAATCCACAAGTTATTAATACTAAATTAGGAGTTAAGGTATTAGATATAATTAATACATATTATAAGTTAGATATTAATAATTATGACGTTTATGTTAATGGTTTAATGCAAGGAACAAAAATGAATATTGCTGATTTAATAGTAACTAAAGAATTAAAAGGTTTAATTATTATGAATAAAAGTAAAAATAAGACCAAAAATTGTATTAATTGTGGGAAATGTATTGAAATATGCCCGATTAATTCTAATCCTCTGTTAGCTTATAAAAAGGGTATAAAAGTTAAATGTATTAACTGTGGGTTATGTACTTACATTTGCCCTGCTTACATTAATTTAAAAAATTATTTAGTAGGTGATAGCAATGAGTAGATTACATAAAATAACTAAATTTTCTTTAATTAAAAAGTATTATTTATCTTTCATATTATTAATAATATTTGGGATTTATAAAAATGGAGTGGTTCCATTTATTAATGACTATAGTACTTTAACAGAGATGATTTTTATTTTTATTTTACCATTATTAAGCTTTTTAATTGGTTGTTTATTTGATTATTTTTGGAAAAATAAAGATTTATTCAATAGTAAATTTTATAGTTTATTGTTTACAATGATTATTCCAATTGAAACCAATTTTTTCTTATATTTTTTATGTCTAAGTGTTTTTCTATTTATTTATAATTATTTATCTTTGAAAAAAAATGATAGTAGTTTTAACTTAATAACTTATGCTAAACTTTTTTTAGTAATAATTTTAATAGTTTTTAAGTCTTATAATTATCAAAATGTTATAGAAGAAAGTGGGATATTTCAATATTCTATTTTAGATATTTTATTGGGATATGGAATAGGTGGTATTTATACAACTAGTGTTTTTTTAATTATTTTATCTTTAATAATATTAGCGATAGATAATTATTATAAAAAAGAAATATCATTTTATAGTTATGGGATATATTTAATAACTTTATTTATTTATGCTTTTATTAAACAAGATATGTCCTTAATATTAGTTTATATGTTTTCCTCAAGTATCTTATTTGGATTAATATTTATTGCAACATTATCTAATTATTCACCTTATACAAAAAAAATGAAATTTTTTTATAGTCTTGTGCTTGGTTGTAGTATTTTACCATTTTCTTTACTAGTAAATTTTCAAGAAGGAATTTATATTTCTATAATTTTAGCTAATTTTTTAGTTATTTTATTAAATTTATTATTTCAAAAAAACTTTAAAAGTTCCCAATATTTAAAAAAGTTGAAGAGAAAATAAAATTCTCTTTTTTGTTTGAATTTAATATTTATGTTATCTTCTTTTTAACACCTTTCTAATAGTTGGAGATGAAATATGAAAAAGTTAATAATATTTTTAGTACTTCTAAATTTTGTTAGTTTTAAAGTAGTTAAAGCGGATGTTCTTGATTTAGAATTAAATCCAAATTATAATTTTACATTAACTAAAAAATATTTAGGAACTATTAAACAAAAGATGTATAAGATAACTAAAGATGGTAAACCTTACTATAATGTTCAGCCTGATGTTTCAATGTTTGAAAGAAAAAATTATACTAAAGGAAATATTTTATTGGATTTTAATACTTATCAAAAAATGACGAAGATTATGTATTATGGGTATGGATATCAAAATCACACTACTGATGCATTTTATTTCGCGACTCAATATTTATTATATGAAGCTTTAAATGAATATTCAGTTGATATTGTTAATAAAAATAGTGATAGTAGTGAATTTGCTAAATATGAAATTGAAGAAGTTAGGAAAACAATTAAAGAAAATAAAATACCTAATTATATTATATATAACAATTATTTAGATATTACTGATAAACATTTAATAGATAATTTCGATTTTTTTAATGATGATATAAAAATCAAAAAAATAGAATCAGGATATAGAGTTGAATTTTTAAATGAAAAAGATTTATATCAGGTAAAATTAAAAGCTAAAAATAATTGTATGCCTGCTGATTACTGGATTGCTAATGAAAGTGCTAATGTTTTAGGGTATAATGGAATGTGTGAAGATGATAGTATTTTATATGTTAAAAGAGAATATCCTAAAATAATAGATGAAATGAAAGTTACAGAAGAAAATTATAATAATACTGAATTTTTTATTGAAGATAAAATCGAAGTAGAAATGCCTAGTACAGCAAAGTACAATTTTAACTGGTTAATTATTTTATTATTGCTAGGGAATATTTTTTATGTTTATAAAAAATAACTATTTAATAATAAGCTTAATTTTATCATTATTATTATCTAACTTAAACTTTTTTCGAATTACAGAAGATGAATATGCTACACTAAATATTGCTAATATAGATTTAAAAGTTAAAGTTTATAAAAAAAATTCTAAATATAATAAATTAAAATACGGATTATATCTTCACCCTAAGTCAACAGATTTAGATAATGATTCTGCTAACATAATCTTAGCCTCTCATTCTGGAAATGCCAAAATAAGTTATTTTAAAAATTTAGATAAATTAAAGATAAATGATGAAATAAAAATAAATTATAACAATGAAACTTATTTATTTCGTATTGTTAATATTTATGAAGATAAAAAAGATGGAGATGTGGTTATAAATAGATATAATACAAAAACTTTATCTTTAGTTACTTGTAAAAAAAATACATCTGATTTACATTTAATTATTTCCGCTATATATAGTGGAAAATTAGAAAAAAATTAAAAAAATACAATTTTTTTGACAAAATTTGTATTTTTTTTATATAAAAAAAAGGAAATTTGTCTAGTTAACGTAATATATAAGATTAGGAGGCTATTTTATGGCTTTTATATCACAAGATGAAATAAATAATATTCGCAGTTCAGTGTCAATTATAGACATAGTATCCTCTTATATACCATTAACTCAAAAAGGAAAGAACTATTTTGGAGTATGTCCTTTTCACGAAGACCATTCACCAAGTATGAGCGTTTCAGAAGAAAGACAAATATATAAATGCTTTTCTTGTGGTGCCGCTGGAAATGTATTTACTTTTGTTGAAAATTATTTAAATATTAGTTTTAGTGAAGCTGTAAGTTTAATTGCCGAAAAAGCTGGAATTAGAATTAAAAACAATCTTAGAACTACAAAAGAAGAAAAAAATAAAGAAGAATATACTATTATGGATTTAGCTTTAAAAATATATCAAAATAATTTAAATGCAGAAACTGGAGATAAAGCTATTAAATATCTAAATGAGAGGAATTTAAATGAAATAGTTCGAAAAGATTTTGACATTGGTTTATCATTAGATGGTAATTTACTTGCTAGCTTATTAATAAAAAAAGGTTATGCAGAAACTATGCTTATTAATTTAGGATTGATTAATAAAAATGGACAAATAATTAATGATACTTTTCAAAATAGGATAATATTTCCAATTCATGATTTAGAAGGAAAAGTTATAGGTTTTACAGCTCGTTGTTATTTAAATGATATAAAACCAAAATATTTAAATACGAAAGAAACTTACATTTTTAAAAAGGGAAACATCTTATATAATTATCATCGAGCTAAAGATTCAATAAGACTTAAAAAAGAAGTTATTTTAGTTGAAGGCAATATGGATGCAATTAGAATGTACGCCAACGGCATTAAAAATGTTATTGCCTTAATGGGAACAGGAATTACTAAAGAACAAGTAAAATCTTTAAAAAAATTACGAGCTAAAATTATTTTAATGTTAGATAATGATGATGCTGGAGAAACTGCAACTTATCGAATCGGAAATATTTTAGAAGAAGAAGGTCTAGATATTCATATTGTGAGATTAAATGGAGCTAAAGATCCAGATGAGTATATTTTAAAATTTAAAATTGATGCTATTGAAGAAAATATAAAAAGTGCCATATCTTTTATGGATTTCAAATTAAATTATTTGAAAAAAAATAAAAATTTAAATTCAACAGTAGATTTATCTGAATATATAAAATCTGTAATAGAAAATTTAAAAAATAATAATGATGAAATTTTAAAAGAAGTTACTTTACAAAAGTTAAGTAATGATTATAATATCTCTTATGCTGTTTTAAAGGAGCAATTAAAAACAGAAGGAAAAGATAAAAGAAAAATAATTCCAGATGAACAAAATAAAAAAAGAAAAAGCTTATACGAAAAGCTGGTAGACGAAATTCTTTATTTTATGATGAATGATAAAATCTATATAAAATTATATCAAACTAGATTAGGTATTTTTCCGACAAAAAAAGAGCGGTTAATAGCAAGTGAAATACTATATTATTATGAAACTCATAAAAATATAAATATAGCGGATTTTATTGCTTATGCTGAAACTACGAATGTAAAAAAAGAAATTATGGATATAATAGAGAGTGTAGATATAAAGGATATAACAGAAAGTGCTATGGATGAATTATTAAAAAAACTAAAAAAAAGAATTGAAGACGATGAAATAAAGCGTTTAAAAGAAAAATTAAAAAATGAATTTGATCCAAACAAAAAAATAGAGTTAGCAGAAAAACTTGTAGAAATAAAAAAAGGAAGTGTAGAAAGTGAAAGTTATTAAAACATTTGAAGAAAGAAAAGATGAGTTATTAAAGTTAGGAAAAGAAAAAGGAGTTATAACTTTTGAACAATTAGCAGAAAGTTTAAAAGGATTGGATGTAGATAATGATTCATTAGATGAATTATATAATATTTTCATCGAGAATAATATTGAGATTGTTTCAGATGATGAAGAAAGTGGAGATAGCGAGAAAACTTTAACCAAGGATGAACCATTAATTCTTAATGATGATGAAATTACGAAAGATGTTAATATAAATGATCCTGTTCGTATGTATTTAAAAGAGATAGGTAAAATTAGTCTTTTATCTGCTGAAGAAGAACTTGATTTATCAAAAAGAGCTGCGACAGGAGATGAAATGGCAAAAAATATTTTAGCCGAATCTAATCTTCGTTTAGTTGTTAGTATTGCTAAACGTTATGTTGGAAGAGGTTTACTGTTTTTAGATTTAATACAAGAAGGAAACATTGGCTTAATGAAAGCAGTTGACAAATTTGATTATGATAAAGGATTTAAATTTTCAACTTATGCAACTTGGTGGATTAGACAAGCTATTACGCGTGCTCTAGCAGATCAAGCACGTACGATTCGGGTTCCAGTTCATATGGTTGAAACAATTAATAAAATGGCTAGAATTCAAAGACAATTAACGCTTGAATTAAATAGAGAACCAAGTGAAGAAGAAATAGCTAAAAAAATGGGTATTACAGTAGAAAAGGTACGTGAAGTAATCAAAATAAGTCAAGATCCTGTTTCCTTAGAAACGCCAATTGGAGAAGAGGATGATTCTCATTTGGGAGATTTTGTTAAAGATGTTAATACGATGACTCCTGAAGAATATGCAACAAACGAAATATTAAAAGAAGAAATAAAATCAGTTTTAGAAACTTTACAAGAACGTGAACAAGAAGTATTAGAACTACGTTTCGGACTAATTGATGGAACTAGTCATACATTAGAAGAAGTAGGCAGAAAATTTAATGTTACTCGTGAACGAATTCGTCAAATTGAAGCCAAAGCATTACGTAAACTAAGACATCCATCTCGTGCTAAAAAATTAAAGGATTTTTTATCTGATTGATGAAAAGTAAACGCTTAAATATGATTGCAACCTTTATTGATAAAACTGATAAAGTTGCAGATATTGGTTGTGATCATGCTTATTTATCAATTTTTTTAACAGAAAACAATTTATGCCAAAAAGTAATTGCAACAGACATAAATAAAAATGCTTTAAAAATAGCTCAAAATAATATCAAGAGTAAACATTTAGAACAAAAAATTTCCACTTATTTATCAGATGGTTTATTAAATGTTTCAGATTATGAAATAAATACACTAGTACTTTCCGGAATGGGGAGTCATACCATATTAAATATTATTGATCATATTGAGAAATTTCCTATAAAAAAGTTAGTTATTCAATCAAATAATGATTTAAAAAAGTTAAGAATAAACTTAAGAAAAAAAGGTTTTTATTTACAACAAGAGAAAGTTGTATATGAAAAAAAACACTATTATGTAATAGGGCTTTATACTAAAAAATATACTTCTTTAAAATTGAGAGAAAAAAACTTTGGTAAGTATGATATTAATAATAAAGATTATTATAATTATTTAGCTTTAGAATTAGATAATATTACCAAAAAGTTAAAAAATTCTAAAAACACAAAAGAAAAAATAAAGATTTTGATTAAAAAAAAGTTATTAAGAAAGTATTTATAAAAAGAATGTTGGCGAAGCTGACATTTTTTCTTTGGAATTAGCCAAATTCTTTTCAGTAAGATTTATATTATTATTGCTACTTTTATTAATGTTATTATTGGTACTTTCACTTGATTTATTAAATTCTTTTAAAACTCCTAGCATATTTTTAGCATTAATAATAACAGGTTTAGCTTTTTGATATAAAGGAATAATTTGATTGGCAACTTGTAACGTTTTAGAAAGACCACCGATAATTTTCATAAAACTTAGTCCTTTTGTTATACTTAAACCATTATACATTTATATCACCTTACTATATTTTATGCATTTTAGCTGATTTATTTCTTTTTTATAAAGAAAAAATATGTTATAATTTTTATATATTAAAGAGAGTAGAGAGGAAAATAATATGTGACAGAAAATAATTCTATTAAAAAGAACAAAGTAAACGTCTTAAAACTTCCTGGTATTGGCTTTTTTATGTCTTTCAAATTTATATTTTTAGTTATTTTAGATATTTTTATTTTTTCAATTAAGGGGATTAAGTTTTTTTTAATAGATATTTGGAGAATGTTACTAAGAAAAAAAACAAAAGAAAAGGGGTCTAATAAAATGACTAAAGAAGAAAAAAAACGTTTAAAACAAGAAAAATATAATAATTCATTGAGTGGTAAACGGCAAAACGCTAAATTAGAAAAAATGCGTTTGAAACTGCTTGATGACTTACAAAAAGATACAACTGAAAGAAGTAAAACTCCAAAGGTTTATTGGTATCGTGCGAAAAATAAAGAAGGAAAAATAGAAACTGGAACTATAAATGGCTATTCTAAATTAGATGTAAATACTTTTTTAGTCCAAGAATCTTATATCGTGTATGAAATAAAAAATAGCAAATATATTGAATTTCTTTATGGAGATGCGAGTTTATTTGGAGTTAAGATGTCAAATAAGGATTTGTTATTTTGGTTAACTCAACTTTCAACTTATATAAAAAGTGGTATCTCTTTAACAGAATCTATAAAAATTTTAAATAATCAAATGCGTAATAAAAAACGTTATCGTAAAGCATTTCAATCCATTATTTATGAATTAACAATGGGAGAGGCTTTTTCTAAAGCATTAGAAAAGCAAGGAACCATGTTTCCAGCTTTATTAATTAATATGATAAGAGCAGCAGAAGCAACAGGAGAGTTAGAAGCAACTTTAACTGATATGGCTAATTATTATGAAGATGTTGAAAAAACAAGAAAACAAATGATTAGTGCTATTACCTATCCAACAATTATTATGGTATTCGCTACTGCTGTTATTACATTTATCTTAATGTATGTAATACCACAATTTGTAAAAATATACGAAGAATCTAATGCCCAAATAAATGGTTTAACAGTTTTTATTATCAATTTAAGTAATTTTTTAAAGGCAAATATATTAATTTTAGGTTTAATAATACTTGGAATTATTATAGTATTTTGCTTATGTTATAGAAAAATTAAAGCTTTTAGAAGAAATATTCAATTTGCTTTAATGCATATGCCGGTTATTAGTAAAATAATTATATATAAAGAAATGACAATATTCACTAAAACATTTTCATCCTTACTAGCAAATAATGTTTTTATAACAGATAGTATGGATATTTTAAGCAAAATAACTAATAATGAAATATATCGTGAAATTATGGAAGAAACAGTAAATAATATTGTTAAAGGAGATAAAATATCTACATCTTTTAAAGATCATTGGGCGATTCCTGATGTGGCATATTATATGCTAGTAACAGGAGAATCTACTGGTCAGCTTGCTGAAATGATGAAAAAGGTAAGCGACTATTATGCTGAAATGCATAAAAGTATTGTAAATAATTTAAAATCTTTTATCGAACCAATATTGATTTCATCGTTAGCATTGGTAGTAGGAATTATAATATTGGCAGTAATAGTACCAATGTTTGGATTAATGAGCCAACTTGAATCTTAGTAGTTAGGGGGACGTTATGATATATTTATTAATGTTTATTATAGGAGCAATTTTTGGCTCATTTTTCTTTGTGGTTGGAACAAGAATTCCAAATAATCAATCTTTAATTAGACCAAGAAGCCATTGTACTTATTGTAAGCATGTTTTAAAATGGTATGAATTAATTCCAATTATATCTTTTCTAATACTAAGAGGAGAATGTCATCAATGTCATAAAAAATTAAGTATAAAATACTTATTATATGAATTATTAACAGGTACTTTGTTTTTAATTTGCTATTGGAAATTTGGAATTTCTTATAATTTTTTCATTTCTTTAATAATCTCTTCATTAATCATTTTAATATTTATAACAGATTTTCAGTATATGATTATTTTAGATTCGCCACTTGTTATATCTTTTATTCTGATATTTATTTTAAAGTGGTATTATTATGATTTGTCTGAAGCTTTATTTGCTATAATTAGCGGAATATTGTCTTTTTTAACAATGCTATTAATTCGCCAACTAGGAAATACTATTTTTAAAAAGGAGTCTTTAGGAGGTGGCGACATTAAATTTATGTTTATTACAGGAATGATATTAGGATATAAATTTATGATGATATCATTAGTTTTATCAACATTTATAGCACTTCCTTATGCTGTTGCAACTATTGCTTTAAAGAAAGATAGCGAAGTACCCTTTGGGCCATTTTTGGTTAGTAGTTTATTTTTAATTTTTTTCTTTTATGAAAAATTTCAATATCTTTCTTATTTCATTTAAAAAATCAATTAAATATGATTTGAACCTCGTTACTTGACAAAAGAAACGTAGTTTTTATATGATAAAAATTTAGTTTTTAATGAAAATTCTTTATTTTTAGGTATTTTATTTTAGATTTTGTTAATACTTTACTATTAGGTTTAAAACAACAGCTAAATACTCAATTTAATACTTCTGTTCCTATAGAGCGTATGGCAAATATTCATTCATCCCAAGAGGTTAATGATATGTTAGTACAAATAAGTAAAAATGAATATATAGAAAGTGTAATTTCACTATTCAATTCGCTTTTAGCTGGATTCCAGTTAAAATGGTTATAACTTTAATAATGGGATTATAACTTCTCCAACAGAAAGATATTTAGAAGAAGTAAAAAAACTAAGTATCATTGGAATGGATACACATTTTACTGAATATTTTGAGGCGGTTATGAAAAAAGCACAAAGTACTTCTTTTGAAAATCGATTGTTATTAGGTTTAGATATTAATGAAGAAGAGTATCAAAAAACAAAAATATATGTGAACATCTTCTAAAAATAAAAATGCTATAAACTACATAAATAAAGGTTATAAAGTTATTTAAGAGCTTATGAAAAGATACTTAAAAAATACAATATTTATATGAAAAAAATTCCTTTTACTTTTTGGAGAAGTAAAACGTAAAATTTTAGAAAAAATAAAAAGGACTATCTCCTATAAATTATAGGTTTTAATCCTTTTTATAATATATCAATTCCTGGAGCTCCAAGACTTTCTATTTTAACTGATTCTAATTCCAAAGCATTTGAATTAACAGGTGGTGGAGTTTGTGGTTGATTAATATTATTTGGCTGATCAGATATAGAATTATTAACTATTGATTGATTTTCCTTAGTTGTAGGGATAACACCAGCTTGATTTTGAACTTGGTTAGTTTGATTAACAATAGTATTTGTAATATTAGGATTAACATTTTTCCCTATTAATGCATTTTTAATAGTTGTATCTTCTGATCCTAAATCATCTTCAATATCAATAACTCTTAATATTTCTTCAAAACTAGTTAAACCTTCAACAACCTTTAATAAACCATCTTCAAGAAGTGTAGCTGTCGAATCTTTGGCATAAACCAATTTTCGCAATTCATCTTTTTGATAATTATTAGTTATAGCGTCTCTAATTACTTGATCAATACTTAATACCTCTTGAACAGCAATACGGCCTTTATAGCCATTAAAACACTCATCACAGCCAACTGGAGTATAAATTTGTGTTATATCCATTCCTAAAACTTCTTTAAAAACATTCTTTTCATATTCAGTAGCAGCTCTAGAAGTACGACAAGTAGGGCATAATTTTTTTACTAAACGTTGGCTTATAACTCCTTCTAAGGCAGAACCAAGCAAATAACGTTCAACATCCATATCTAAAAGTCTTTCAATAGTATTTAACGAGTTATTAGTATGAATTGTTGATAAAACTAAATGCCCAGTAATTGAGGCTCTAACTGCAATTCTAGCTGTTTCATCATCACGAATTTCTCCAATCATTATAACATCTGGGTCTTGTCTTAAAATACTTCGTAAAGCATTAGCAAAAGTTAAGCCAATTTCACTCATTGTTTGAACTTGATTAATTCCATTAAGTTTCATTTCTACTGGGTCTTCAACAGTAATAATATTACGCTCAGAAGTATTTAAGATTTGAAGCATTGAATATACAGTAGTAGATTTCCCTGTCCCCGTAGCTCCTGTAATTAATATAATTCCATTAGGAGTTTCAATCATTTTTTTTACTTTTTCATAGTTCTTAGGAGAAAAACCTAAAGACTCAAGACCATCTGTACTCATACTATAATCAAGAATACGAATAACTACTTTTTCGCCATATACTATTGGAAGAGTAGAGACACGTAAATCAATATCAGCTCCATCAACAACATTTTTAATAGCACCATCTTGCGGCAAACGTGACTCAGTTATATTCATACCTGAAATAATTTTAATTCTTGTAATTAACGGATTTTTAATAGTTTCAGGAACATTAGCATAATCAATTAATTCTCCATCAACACGAATACGAACCTTTAATATAGTAGGAGTAGGGTCAAAATGAATATCACTTGCATTTTTCTTAGCAGCATCTGAAATAATCTCATTAACTATATCTACAACTGGCAATTTTTCGTAATCAAATTCTTTGAACATAATGTCACCCATACCTTCTTACTCTACAATATTATATAATAAGATTATAAATCTTACAAGAAAAAAACCTATTTTTTTATAGGTTTAATGTTATAGTTCAGATAAAGAATAGAACAAGTAAAATGATCACTTTATAAATTTTAAAAAAACTATATAATATTAATTTTTATTAACATTTTTTCATAAAATAACTTCAGTTTTTATTTTATCTTTTTATTGATGATGAAATATCATCCTCTTTTTTTATTAGTGGCAATTGTTGTATCATTTCAACTGTTTTTTTATCAGCGATATCTAATGACTGAGTAAATGCTTCTACATCTTCTTTAGAACAATAATTATTTATAAAATCATCTAAGACATCTTCTGCTATTTTCTTTTTTTGATATAACATCTCTCTTTTTTCCTTATTAAGGATATCTCTTATAGAAACATACATTGAATTTACTAACGTATCAAAATTATCTATCAATATTTTACTTTGTTCATCACCAAGATATTGAATCCAACTGTCATCACCACTAAATTGTGAGTTCTTTAATATTTTTGCAAGATCTTTATGTTTTAATAATCTTTCAGCGTAATAAGCCGCATTATTATATCCAGTTTTATTTTTTGCTTTTCTACCAGTCATCATTTCAAATATTTGTTTTTCTTCAACTGTATTTAAAGCTTCTTCAATTCCTTTCATATCACATTTTTCTAAAACAACCCCAGTTTCTTTAGTATATGAATAAGTATATTTTATAAGTCCTGATGAATTAATAATTTTCCCTTTTTTTAATTTTAATTTACCATATTCCTTGATTGCATGACATATTTCGTGAATTAAAGTAAGAATATCCTTATCATCATTGAAATCAAATGGGATATATGAAAAAAGGTGGATTGTTCTTATATAAATAATAGATTTAGATATAACTTGATTATCTATTACTTTAATTTTAGTATAATGAAAAGCTCCTCCGAGATGTGGAATTTCCCATTTTTTATTATCATCAAAATAAGAATTTAAAAAATTTTCTGTATTTTCATCTTTACTTTGAATATGTATTTCACAATTTTGCAAAGCCATAAGTATAATATCCTTATATGTTTCACCATAATATTTAATTAAAACAGCAATTAATTGACTTAAAAACTCTAATAGTTCATCATTATATCCATATTTGCTTTTAATTCTTTCTATATATTCAATCATTTATTATACCTTGCTTTCTATCTTCATTAATACAATTAAAAAGTAATAGTAATTCAGTTTTTAATATATAGATATCTCTAAAATTAATATTTAATAAATCGGATTCAGTAATTATTTTATCCTCCCCAATTTTATAATTATAGGGCATATCAAATAGTTCTAAATTTCTTTGATTAAAAAAAGATTTGATCAATAGTGCTATTTTATTCATTTCTTCACTATACTTATTCCTCTTTTCATCTAACCCTAATTTAGAATAATTTTTAAATAATTCATTATACTCAGTCATTATTTACATTTCCTAACATTTTCTAAAATTTCTCTTATATTTTGAAATACTTTATTTTTATTTTAACTGCAATGTTTTAACGTGCCGCTAAAATATATCCAATAATTGTTGCAAAAAAACTTCCAACCATTAATAGAAGCATAATCCAAACAATAATTTTTCTAGTTCTTTTTTTCATGTATTTCACCTCTAATATAATTAAATTTAACATATTTTTGTAACGAAGTAAATATTATTTAGTGGGTGATTATAATGAATAAGAGTAGGACAAGCATCAGAAAATATAAAAATATTTCTTTATTTTTAATCATAATATTCGTTTTTGGTTTAATAAGTGGTGCATTATTTTATTATAATCAAGACATAAGTATTAGAAAAAATATTATATTAATGGATAAAATTTTTAATCATAATATATTTGATGTAAAAAATGTCTTTATCCATTTAGGTATTATTTTAATAATTATTGCAACTTCTTTTATTTTTTTAGGGTCTTTAATTAATATTATAACAGTTTTTATAGAAGGAATTTCAATAGGTTTTATTATTCCTATATTTGCTTCTCTTTATAAAATAAAATCCTTGTTAGTATTTAGTATTTATTTTTTGACAATTAAATTATTATATTTGTTACTTTTAGGATGCTTATTTATATTTACGATTAAATTTTCCAGAGAATATTTCATGTATTTTAAATCTAAAAAAAATATTTTTTTTAATTCTCTGAAAAAAATGTTTTTAGTTTGTTTTTTAGTTATTCTAAACGATTTTATGATATACTTCTTATTTAATAAACTGTTAATTTTTATTTTCGGATAAAAAATGTTATAATAAAAAAAGTTTAGGTGGTATTATGGCAAAAGTAATAGTTGGAATGAGCGGAGGAGTAGACTCAGCGGTTTCTGCTTATTTATTAAAAAAAGAAGGATATGAAGTGGAAGGACTTTTTATGCGTAATTGGGATAGTTTAGTTAATAATGACATTGCAGGTAATCCTAATTTAAATGAACATATCTGTCCTCAAGAAGCGGATTATAATGATGCTTTAAAAACATGTGAAATATTAAATATTCCTCTTCATCGTGTTAATTTTATTAAAGAATATTGGGACTATGTTTTTAAATATTTTTTAGATGAATTAGAGAAAGGAAGAACTCCTAACCCTGATCTTTTATGTAATAAATATATTAAATTTGATTTATTTAAAAAAGAAGCCAAAAAATTAGGAGCCGATTTTATAGCAACAGGTCATTATGCTCGAACTAAAAATAATAAACTATATCGAGGCTTAGATCAAAATAAGGATCAAAGTTATTTTTTGGCAATGATTGGTAAAGAACAATTAAAAGATGTTTTGTTTCCAGTAGGTGAGTTAAACAAAGAAATGGTTCGGAAAATAGCAGATGACATAAATTTAAATGTCGCTAAGAAAAAAGACTCTACAGGTATTTGTTTTATTGGAGAGAGAAATTATCAAGAGTTTATTAAAAACTATTTAAAACCTAACCCAGGAAAAATTGTTGATGTAAAAACTATGGAAGAAATTGGTACTCATACTGGATTAATGAATTATACAATTGGGCAAAGAAGAAATGTAGGAATAAGCGGGAATAAAGATCGTCATTATGTTTGTGGAAAGGATGTTAAAAAGAATATCCTTTATGTAGCATTTGGAGATAGTGAATATTTGTATAGCGATTCTTGTTTAATCACTGATGTCAATTTTATTAGTGATAAAAGACCAAATAAATGTAGTGCTAAATTTAGATATCGGGGAGAAGATATTCTTGTAGAATTAGAATATTTAGTTGATAAAAATATTAAAGTTAGTTATCCAAAAAAGGCTAAAGCTATTACACCTGGTCAAGCTTGTGTTTTATATTTAGAAGATGAATGTTTAGGTTGTGGAATAATTAAAGAGGTTTATAAAAACAAAGAAAAACTTTTTTATTTATAACGTTTACATATGTTTACACTTGACAAAAAAGTGTTAAATGATATAATTTAAATGTAAAATGCGAGAGGAGATAAAACATGGGAAGGTTGAATGAACTATTACAAGAATTAGGAATTTCAAAAGTAAGATTAGCTAAATATTTAGGAGTTTCTCGCCAAATGGTTTATAATTATTTAGAACTTGACGATTTAAATAAATGGCCTAAAGAGAAGAAACTTTTATTATTTAAACTATTAGATATAGATGATGGTGATGAAGGAACTATCAAATCACTAAAAGTAACTACTGACTATTTAATGGCTGTAGAATCAAGATTGAATCAAGGAGTTAAATCCACAAGTGATCTAGATAATTATTTTGATTTAAAAGGATTAAACAAAGAAGAACAAACTTTATTAGCCGATATTACTTATCTATTAAAAGAAAAGTTATTAGATGAAAATAAAAAGACTGAAAACTATTACGCTATTGAATACTTATATCATATGGTCCAATCAATAGATAATGTTCCAGAAATAAAATATATTTTTGGATATATGTCAAAAACAACTGGATTTACTAATCCAGAAGACTATCGTTTTAATGAAGATAAACAATTTATATTTGAAGGAATTTTATATTCAGCTTTAACGCTTTATAATAATGGTGGAGCTAGTCGCAGTAAATTAGCTGAAAGTCATAAGAGATTTGTTCAAGAAATAGAACAAAAAAATGAAGAAAAATTGAGTCGTACCCAACAATTGAATACAATTCGTATTCAGGCCTTAAAAGAACTTGGCTATACAGAAATGAATGAAGCAAATGCAGCAGAAATTATTGAAAAAATAGCTGAAATTGAATCAAGAAAGGTTTAAGACCTTTTCTTTTATTATGTATAAAAAAATTTATATAGAAATTACTAATACATGTAATTTATCTTGTAATTTCTGTGCTAAAAATAATCGAAAAAAAGAATTTATGACTATAGAAAATTTTACAATAATTTTAAATAAAATAAAAGACCATACAAAATACATATATTTACATGTAATGGGAGAGCCATTACTACATCCTAAAATAAACGAATTTATTAAAATTGCTAAAAATAATAATTTTCAAGTAAACATTACTACTAATGGTTTTCTAATTAACAATTTGGACAATATTCCTATAAGACAGATAAATATTTCTCTTCATTCTTTAAAAGAACAAGATAAAGTATCATATGATGAATATTTTTTAAATCTTTTTTTTAAATGCCAACAATTATCTAAAATTGGTACTTTTATAAATTATCGAATTTGGCGAAATAATTGTCATGATATTATAAAAATTTTAGAGAAACAATATTCAGTTATAATAAATAAAGATGACAAGACTAAAACTTTAGCAGATAATATTTTCTATTCTTATGAAGATGAGTTTGATTGGCCAGAGAAAAGGCTAGGAGAGGGGAATAAAAATAAAGTAGGCAGATGTCTTGCTTTAAAAAATCATATTGCTATATTAGTTGATGGAACTATTATCCCCTGCTGTTTAGATAATAATGCTCATATTCCTTTAGGAAATATATTTAAAGATGATTTAAATGATATAATTAATTCTCCAACATACACTAATATGTTAAAAGGATTTAATGATAATAAGAAAATTAATCCACTATGTCAGAATTGCCATTTTTATCATAAATTAAAATAAACTACTCCCCTTTTTTTAAATTTAAAATAGAGAAGAGTCTATATTTTTAAATTTTAAGTTCATATATAATAGATAATCTATTTCTTTAATAAATAAATTTATATGTAATAATAGATGAATATAAAAAAATACCATAATAATTAAATTAGTTGATTTTAATGATATAAAACAATGTCTTAAAAAAGAATTTATCTGTATATAATATAAATTTCAAAAATAAGTTTAAATTACTTATAGTTATTTATATAAAATCCTTGATAATAATACTGTTATATTTGTAAAATAAAAACAGATTACAATCTTAATTCTTAGCCAAAATATAATTTCATATAATATATGTTATGTTAACTCCGATATTTTAAACTAATTTAATTGTATATCTAATAGCGTTAAAACTATTATTCTCCTTTTTAAATTAGTTGAAGTATCTAGTATTTAAAGTTTTTGAATAAAATAATCAAATATTTTTTTTGAATAAATGTCAGTAAATAAACTTTCTGGATGCCATTGAACTCCAACAAAAAAACTTTTAGTCGGATCTTCTATAGCTTCAATTACAAAATCATTTGAGATAGCTACTATATTTAAATTTGTATTAACAATATATTCTGAATGACGGCTGTTTACTAAAATAGAATTTGTTTCCAATATTTGATATAATAAACTATCTTCTTTTATTTTAATTTGATGAACATATTTTTCTTTTTTTTGATGGTTTTGATTGGGCAAAGTATTAATTTGGCCATTAAAATTTAATGCCATAATTTGCATTCCTAAACAAATTCCTAATGTCGGAATATTATGTTTATAAAGATATTTAACTATTTTTAAATCAATATCATAATAATTCTCTCCGCCAGGTAAAATAATGCCTTGACATTCATTTATAATCTTCTCTACTCTTCTAAACTCAATTTCTTGATTATTTTTAAAACAAACTGGAATACATATTAATTCTATATTATAATTTTGCAAATAATAAATTAAATCCTCACGAATAGCAAATATAGGATTATTAGTTTTACTTGTATAGTCTCTTAAAATAATGCCAACCTTTTTCATATATTCCTCTTTTCTTTATCGTAAAAATTATAAAAAAACTTTTTAAAATATACATACTTTTTATAAGAAAAAATGATTAACTAATATAAGAACAATTCCTAATAATAATCCTTTTATAATAGATTTATTTTCTTTATATTTTAAGGTTTCAGGAAATATTTCTTCAATAGAAATAGCAATCATTATTCCAGCGACTAATAAAAGAATTATGCTTATAAATTCATTTGTAATAAAGTTTTTAAATAATACAAAAGCAAGAATGGCTCCTAAAGGTTCAGCGAATCCTGAAATAAGAGTCTTTTTTATAGCTTCTTTTTTACTTTTGGTAGCATAATATATAGGTACTGCTATACTTATTCCTTCTGGTATATTATGAAGCATTATCGCTATTCCTAAATGGATTCCAACACTAATATCCTGATATGAACTTAGAAATGTTGCTATTCCTTCTGGGAAATTATGAAGCATTAAAGCTATCATATTTAAAATACCCAATTTATATAAATTATTAGTATTTTTTTTGATTTTAGAAACCTTAGAAATTAAATATTTTATAGAAAAAACTCCTGTAAAAAAAGATATTATTGATATAATTAATCCTTTATTTAAATTGGCTTTTAATAAAACACTTAAAGAACTAGGAATTAAATCAGTAAGACTAATTCCTATCATTATAGCAAGAGAAAAACTAAGACAAATAGATATAAATTTATTAATACATTCTTCTCTTATTTTTAAAAAAACAATTAAAGCTCCAAAAACTGTTGACAAACCAGCAATGGTAGAAACTAGTAAAGGTCCAATTATTTCCATAATATCACCATTACAATTTATGAATTATCTAGAATAAAAAGTACATAATAATTGTAGGAGGTAAGAAAATTATGAATAAAAATAATAATAGTAATGCTAGAAATAATCAAAAAGAAAATTCTAGAAATAACAGAAATAATCAAAATAATAATCAAAGAGAAAATTCTAGAAATAATAACAAAAAATCTAGCAGAAATGAACAAAGTCGTTAGTTAATAAGACTTTTCTTATCTATCCGTTGCATGATTAAAATGCAACGGTTTTTTATTTTTTAGCACGAGGATGATATTTTATATAATCTTCTTTTATTTTATCATTTAGTAAATGAGTATATATTTGAGTAGTTGATATATCGCTATGCCCTAAAAGTTCCTGAATAATGCGTAAATCTGCTCCATGTGCTAATAAGTGTGTAGCATAAGAATGCCTTAAAGTATGCGGACTTATTTCCTTATTAATCCCCTGTCTTTTAGCAATTTGTTTTAAATTTTTAAAAAAACCTTGTCTTGAAATTTTATTTCCGAAATTATTAATAAAAAGGTAATCACTATCTTTTTTCTTTAATAATAAATTACGATAGTCTAAAATATATATTTTTAAATATTTTTCAGCTGTATCACTAATAGGACTTATTCTTTCTTTACTACCTTTTCCTAAGACTCTAATTAAATCATTTTCTAAATCTAGATTATTAATTTTTAAGTTTATTAATTCACTTACCCTAATACCTGTTGCATATAAAAGTTCCAACATTGCTTTATTGCGATAATCATAAGGTGTCTTTAAATCAATATCCAATAATTTATCTACTTCTTGTTCGGTTAAGTAATGAGGCAATATTTTGCTAATCTTTGGTTGTTTAATTGTTTCACAAGGATTATTTTTGATTAAATCTTCTAAACTTAAAAACTCATAAAAATTTTTGACAACAGTTAAATAATGTGCTCTACTCTTTTCTGCCATTTTATCATTAAATTTTAAATATTCTTCAATATCTTTTCTCGTTAAATCAGTTACTTTTTTTCCGTTCAAGAATGTTTCAAAACGGTTTAAATTATCTTGATAAGATAGAATTGTATTCATTGATAACTTACGTTCAAAAATTAAATAATCTAAATACTTATCATAATATTCTTTATTCATCATATTCAGAATCACCCTATAGAATATATTATATATAAAAGATTTTGATTTTTAAATACTTTAATTATAATATCTAATAATTCATGATAAAATAATATCAAAGAGGGTTAAAATATGGATTGTTATACTAAATATTTACAGGTTATAATCGATAAACATTATTATGAATTAAAACCAATTATTGAAAATATCAGAAAAATTGGCCGTTGTCCTAATTGTGGCGGAATCTACTTAAATAGTAATTGTATGTATTGTTGTTCTATAAATAAAGAATTAAAACAAAATATTAATAATTTAGAAATAATAATTAAAAGACTTTTGTATTGTTTAAGTAATTTGCCCTTAAAAAAAGTTTCTATAAACAAATTATTTAATTTATTATACTCTTTAAAAGATGATAAAATTTCTTGTATAAATTATATATTAGAAAAATATAATTATATAAATACTTATAATAGATTTATAAAACATATTTTAAGTCGATTACCAATTTTGAATAATCAATTGACTGATTTAGAAATAAATTCTTTAGAAACCTTAATTTTTAGAAATGAAGATAATGAGTCTTTAAATGATGTTTATAATTTTTTTATTTACAACGCTTTATTAGAAATGCAAAATGTAAGTTATGAATGTTTTGTTAAAGTGATAAAACAATTTACAGAAAATTTAATGAAAAGTTATTATCCAAATCCTAAATGTATTATAAAGTCTTCTTTTGATTTTGAAGTTGCTGGATCAAGTTTTTTAGATACAATTAAAATATTAGAAAAAGATATTAAAGAGCTATATTATAATGGTAACCCTAGTATAATTTTTACAATATTTCATGAATTAATTCATTCTAAACAATGGAAAGAAATATTTGAAACAAGAAATTATATCTCTAACCCATATGCTATAAAAGAATTAAAAGATTTTTTATTAGTAAGTGCTAGTGATAATTATAAAAATGAAAACTATTGCTATTTATCTTATGAACATGAAGCCAATTATATAGGACTACAGATGTATAAAGAATATTTAGAAAAATTAGGATTTAAGATAAATGAAGAAAATTATAATGAAGAATTAAACAAATTAAGAATTAAAATTGATGATAACAAACGATATATTAATGGTGAGGAAAGAACTTTAGATGAAATATTTAATTATTTTATAATGTATAGAGCATATATTTTAGATAAATACCCCCAAATTAGATATTTGTATAAAGTTAAAAATGGATTAGTTGTTCCTAAAAGCGAATTTCTTAATGAAACTTTTCCGAAAATATAATTAATTTAGCAAAAATAATGTTATAATATCAATGGTGATAAATTTGGAATTATTATCAAATACCTTAAGGCCAACAAAATTATCAGATATTATTGGCCAAGAGCATCTAGTTGGAGAAAACAAAGTTTTATCTAATATGATTAGAAATAAAAAAATTTTTTCTTTTATTTTATATGGAAAACCAGGAATTGGTAAAACTAGTATTGCTAACGCTATTGTAAGTGAGTTAGATCGCCCTAATCGCTTTTTAAATGCTACTATTAATAATAAAAAAGACTTTGATATTGTTATTGAAGAAGCTAAAATGAATGGGGAAATGATTGTTATAATTGATGAAATTCATCGAATGAATAAAGATAAGCAAGATTTATTACTTCCTTATATTGAAAGTGGCTTAATAATACTAATAGGTCTTACTACATCTAATCCCTATCATAAAATAAATCCAGCAATTCGCAGTCGTGTCCAGATTTTTGAACTTCACGAATTAAATAATAATGACATTATCAAAGGACTTAAAAAAGCATGTGATAAATTAGAAGATATTCAAATTGATAAAGAAAGTTTAAAACATATTGCAAATGTTTCATCAGGAGATTTTCGAAGCGCAATTAATCTTTTGGAAGTTTGTTACGCTGCTTCTCATAATAAAAAAATTGACATTGAACTTATTAAATCAATTAATAGTAAACCTATTTTTTTTCACGATAAAAACGAAGACGGTCATTACGATGTTTTAAGTGCTTTACAAAAGTCAATTCGTGGGAGTGACGTGGATGCTTCTCTTCACTATTTAGCCCGTCTTCTAGAGGCAGGAGATTTAGACAGTATATATAGACGAATGAGTGTAATTGCTTACGAAGATATTGGCCTTGCCAATCCAGGAATTGGACCTAAAGTTATGGCAGCAATTCATGCAGCAGAACTTATTGGGTTACCAGAAGCTGTAATCCCTTTAGGAGTTATAGTTACAGAAATGGCTCTATCTCCCAAAAGTAACAGTGCTTATTTAGGAATTAAAGCGGCAATTAATGATATTCGTAGTGGAAACACAGGAAATGTACCTAAACATATAAAAACTAGTAGTACTACATATAAATATCCTCATAATTATACTAATGATTGGGTTTATCAAGATTATTTACCAGAAAATTTAAAAGGAAAAAAATATTACCAATTTAAAAATAATAAATATGAAATGAATATAAACAAAATATATAATGAAATGAAAGGTGGAAAATTTGAATGAAAATAGGAATAATTGGAACAGGAGTTTTTAGCACCTCTATTGCTATTACAATTGCTAATAATAAAGATAATAATATTATAATGTGGAGCGAAAATAAAAAGTTAGTTGATGATTTTAAAAAAACAAAAAAGTTAAATACTATATTTAAAGATAAAACCATTCCTAAAAATATTACTATAACAAATAATTATAATGAAGCTTTAGAAGATGTAGAATTAGTATTCTTAGTTACTGGAGTGGAATATTTAGAAAATGTTTGTAAAGATATAAAACATCTTCTTAACCCTAACACCCCTATTTGTATTGCGACCAAAGGAATCGCAGCAACTAGCAAAAAATTTGTTTATGAAATAGCTCAAAATATATTAAAAAATAAAATTTCAATCATTGCTGGCCCTACATTTGCCATAGATGTTGCTAATTTAGAACCAGTTGGGTTTACCCTTGCTAGCAAAGATAAAAAAAGTCGTGAAATAATTAAAAAAGCTTTGGATTTTAAAGATCTTTATATCGAAGATAGTAACGATTTAACTGGTATTGCAGTTTGTGGATGTGTCAAAAATATTTATGCTATAGGTTCGGGAATTATTAGTGGTTTAGGTAATCACGAAAGTACTAAAGCCGTTTATTTAAGAGCAGTTTATGAAGAACTAAGCAATATTTTATACGCTTACAAGTCAAGTTTAGAAACTTTAAATTCTCTTGCTGGTTTTGGTGATTTAATTCTTACTTGTAGTTCTGATAAGAGTCGTAATTTTAGTTATGGTGAAATTTTAGGAAAAAAAGGAAATAAAAAAAATGCCAAAAACTATTTAGAAAAAAATACAGTAGAAGGTGTAAATACCATTAATGCTTTATATCATTTATTAAAGAAAAGACATGTTAAATGCCCAATTATTAATACTATATATGATATTTTAAATAATGAAGAAAAGCCCCAAAAACTAATAGATATTATAATAAAAACGACTAAATAGTCGCTTTTTTAATGTCTTCTAAAATATAATAAGTAATTAACATTCCAGCAGTACAAGGAACCATTATCATAGATCCTAGGCCATTATTAGTTTTTAGTGGTAACTCCCTACTCCATATAACAGGAATTTTTAAAGTTATATTATTCTTTTTTAATATTGAACGCATATTTTTAGCCAAAGGATCATTATAGGTTTTATCAAGTGATGTTATCTCTAATTGTTGAGGATTTAATCTATTTCCTGTTCCCATACAAGAAACTATTTTAATCTTCTTTTTTAAACATTCTTTAATTAAAAAATATTTTGTTGTTATTGTATCACAAGCATCTATTATATAGTCATATTGATTATTTATAACTTTATTAATATTATTTTCATCTAAAAACATAGTTATTGCTTCTAATTTTACCTGAGGATTAATACTTAAAACTCTAGCCTTGGCTTCCTCTATTTTAGAATTACCAACATTATTTATATTGGTAATAATTTGACGATTTAAATTACTTTTTTCGATGATATCATAATCTATTATCGTAATATTTTGAAAACCAGAACGAATAAGACCTTCTAGTACAAATCCCCCTACACCTCCAATACCAACCAATAATATTTTTTTGCATTGGATATCTTCCATTATTTTTTTATCTATAATTCTTAATGTTCTCTCAAACATATTTTCACCTCAAAATAAAAAACCCAAAGGTAAGTCTGCCTGGATAAAAACCCGCTCACGCGAGGTGGGCATCACATGAATTGTTTTAGGATTCCAACAACACTTAATGGGCTGGTATTCAACACCACAATTCAATTAGATTCCCAAGAATATCCATAGTCGGTTTTATATAAGACAAACTATATCCTTTAGGTATTATTATTATACCACATATTTTATAAATTATTATATTTTTTTAGTATTTTTTACAAAAAAGAAAAAATCAAGCATTTTGAGCTTGATTTTGAGCATTCCATCTTGTAGATACATCACAGTTAGAACTATAAGGAAGCGGATTTGGAAGTTGCATACGAATAATCATTGGTATTTTAAAAGCACTTCCAAAACCTACACAACTACCAGGTTGTAAACTTTTTTGTTTCTCAATAACATCTGATGAAATATTAGGAAGCATTTCTTCAATATATTTGATATCTTTAGGATGAGTCATTTTAAATATTAAAAAGTTTGATACTTGTGATATTACTGTATCAGAAATTTCAACTGGTCTTTGACTAATTATACCAAGCAAGGTCCCATACTTTCTTCCCTCTTTAGCAATACGATCAAAGATGTTATAACCAATTAAATAAGTATCATTATCATGTTGGATATATCTATGTGCTTCTTCTAAGAAAATATGAAACGGTATACTAGCACGTTGAGGTAAATTTTTACAGAAATCAAAGAATAAACGAGACATAATTTTAACTATAACTTTAGCATAAGTATCATCAATATCTTCTAAGTTTATATTAATAATTTGAGCTTTTGTATTATTTTTAACAACTAAACTACTTACATATTTATCAAGAGCAATAAAACCATTATTAGTAAAATACTTTCCTACTTTAGTATTTAAAATTGTACTCAAACGTACCTTTAATATCATTGCATCATTAAACATGTTAGTATTATTTTGGAAACCCTCACTAATCATAGTAAATTCTAAAGCTTTAGCAAAATCAACTAATGAATAAGAATATTCAGTTGGTTCTTCCATTTCTTCATATGCATCTTCAATATGTTTTAAAATATAATCAGTAATTAAAACACTTTCTCCAAAATTACCATTCGAATCAATTTCAAAACATTCACTAAATGTTCTAGTATAACCAAGTCCAGCTATTTGACTATCAAAGTTGAATTCATTAGTGTGACAAACTTCAATAATTTGAAATACTTCATTTTTCTTTCTCGCTGTTGTCTGATTACTAAATAAAATGGCTAATAAAGCTTTAGCAATTAAATGATTTTTATAGCGAATAGATTCTTCTGAATTTTGACTAAATATTTTAGCTAATCTAATTGTTCTTTCAAGAATTGGTAACTGACTATGTTTAGTAGCTTGTAATAAAAGGGCAAAATCATCTAAATTTAATAAATTAACTGGAATTTGTAATAAAAAATCATCTGATTCAATCGGGTTAGTAGTAATAAACTTATAATTATAACTTTGATTAATTTTATTTATACTGCCAAAAGCATTTTTATACTCGCCATATGCATCAAATACAAATATATTAGCATTATAAGATAACATATTAGGATTAGAAAAGACATTTTGAACAATACGAGCAATACCACACGATTTCCCACTTCCACTATTTCCAAAAATAGCTAAATGATTAGAAAAGAAATCGTTAATATTAGGACAAATGTGATATTTTTTATAAATAGCACTCTCTCCTAAAGTAAAAGCCTTATTACTTTGCGTTCCAACAAGTTCCATTAGCTCTTCACTATTAATAATTCTTATTTTAGAAGATAAAAGAGGTTTTCTAATAACACCATTAACATATCTCTTATCTAAATATTCTCCTAAAAAACGTATTTTCATTTCAGTTGCGTTTATTTCAGTAATTTCCCCTAGTATTCTTTGCTCAGGAGCTTCAAAAATAACATTAACATTCATTAAGTCACTTGTTCCAGTATTTCCGCCTAAATTCTCTATAATTGCAATATTTTCACTTATATATTTTATTTTTCCAAACATGTCCAACACCTCTTTATTTTTTATAATTATAACATAACTAGCACAATATTTGCTACTATAAATTTTTTATTTAATTTAGACATAGAAAATAAAAAAATATGAGCCACTAAAACTCATATTTTTTAACTATTTATTATAATTTTTCTTTCAAAATTTCTTTAGTCATAACAGGATTGGCTTTTCCTTTTGTATTTTTCATAACTTGCCCCACAAAATAATCAAACAAATTATCTTTACCATTTTTATATTGTTCTACTTGTTCTTCATTTTCTGAAAGAATTTTATCAATAATACTTTCTAATTCATTTTTATCTGATATTTGAGCTGAATCACTACTTATAAAAATTTTCGGTTCTTTTTTCTCTTCGACGGATTTATAAAATATTTCTTTTGCTTGTTTAGAAGAAATATTTCCTGCATTTTTAG
>CANPJT010000003.1 GCA_947574255.1 uncultured Mycoplasmatota bacterium | reverse complement strand
ACACACTGCCCTTTCACGGCAGCATTCACGGGTCCGAATCCCGTACTGGTCACCAATAATTGAACAATATGCCTTGGAAACAGGGCTTTTTTTATATCTTGTTTTTGTTTTTACTCTCGTTTTTACTCTCATTTTCTCCACTTCGGAGTAATTTTAGAGTAATTTTTTTGAGCAAAAATATATGACAAATTGCAAATATCTAAAACAAAAACTAAACAGAAAATTTGAATGTAAATTAACTAAAAAAATAATAAATATAAAAGAATGTAATAATTGTAAATTTAGAGAAAACAAAGAATCAAATAACCATCAAATAAAAAATAAGACGCATTCAAGCTCTTTAAAGGATAGCAAAAAGCAAAATTATTCAAATATGCGTCTTAAATCAAATAAACCACTATTAAAGAAACGCACATATAAACAAACTAAGAAAGAAAAACAACGTTATAGTATTATTTATAAAGATTTAACTAAATGTTGCGTAGAAGGTTGCTTAACACCCTACTATAACGTAGAAAAAAACGAAGTATATGAAGGAGCTAAAAGAACAGCTTCTATAAAAAATGGCTTCGTTTCCCCTTTCTGCAAATTTCATCATGATCAATTTCATAACGACAGGTCGTTTGCTTTATATTATAAAAGAATGTTCCAAAAAGAATATGAGAGAAATCATTCTAGAAAAGACTTCTTAAAAATAATTCATGTTAATTATTTAAAATAAAAAGACATTTAAATTAAATCTTTAATGTCTATATCTGCTCCTTTATTTGCGTAATCTTCATAAGTCTTTTTAGGATTTGCTTTTTTTTCTTTATGTCCTTTATCCGCGGCAGGAATAAGTAAATGGTATAAATCTATAAATATTATTTCGATGTTATTACTATCAATTTGATAATAGTATAATTGAAATCTTTCATTCCCAATTTTAGTAATTCTTTTCAAAAAAGGAAGTTTAAAATTATAAAAATATGTTTCATAATGAATATCAGTAAGCCTAGCTTTTATTTTTTTGTTCATACCAATTGGTTTATCATTATATTCTTCTAAAATATCAATACTTCCATTTTTCAATCTTTTAAATTCTTTTTTTGCAAAATTTATATAATCTTTTTCAAATTCATAAAAATAATTAATAAAATTATGATTAGATAAATTAATAGAACGAATACCTTTTTTAAATACTATATTTAAATTCTTATTACCAAAAATATTGCCATTATTATTTCCTGTTATAGAATTAAAAACATTACTAGTATTTGTATGAATATTCATAAATAATATCTTTACAATCTATCTTTTTTTCATGTTTTTTCGCATTTGGATCAAAGTTATTTTGCCAACATTTATCTGCATGAGATAAATTAACTAATTTAAAGTCACTTATTTCAAATAAGTCGTCAAGCAAAGAATTAATTGTTTCTTTTAAAATATGATTGTTCCCAAATATTTCGTCTTCTGTTACTTTTTTAGTTAAATTCCCCTCTTGCTCTTCATGATATATATTAGGTACAACTGGACCATATGACCAGGCTTTAAATGTTTCATCAAACAAATATGGACTTTGATTTATTTCTTCTTCTGTATTTTTGCTTTTATTTACAAATCCACCCCAATGTGCGAAACAAAAATATAATGATTTTTGCAATTTTATTGGTGAAATGTCATTAATATACTTTTCTTTATATCTAGTTTTTATATAACATGCAAAGTCTTTTGTATTTAAAATTCCTTTTCTATCCTCTTTTCCCATCTTTTTCATTTTTAAACCTCTAACCTCATCTATCTTCTTTATTCTAAATATAGAATACCATAAGTCGTGAAAATATTGTACTATTTTTTTAATTGTTGTCAAGAAAATTTTCACCTCACTTGTTTATTAATATATATTAATTTTTTTAAATTATAAGTATTAAAAAAGCCTAGATATTTCTAGGATTATTTTATATAAATTGTAAATCTAACGTTTCTACTCTATCTTTGTAAATTGCTAAAATATAATGTTGATTCACTAAGTAACTTTTAAAGTCATTATATTCAAAACAAGTTACTTCTATTATGTCATCTTTCCATTCTTTAAAATACCTTTCTACAAAATCATTTAATTCTTTTTCATTTAATTTTTTATACAAAAAAATTCCCCCTTGCAAACAAAATATCACATTATTTTTAAAATATTTGTCGAATTATGTGATATTATTAAAATAAAGGGAGAATAAATATGTGGATACGAAAAAAGCCTACTGGAAATTTACAAAGAGTTAATAAAAAATGGATTAATAAAGCTGAACAGATTGCTATCGATTTAGAAAGATTGGAATATAAATTTACTAATAATTTTATATACAAAAATTATTGTATTAGATTTAAAACTGAATATGATTATTTATCTAATTTTAAAATACCTAATGTTAATCAAAAAGAGTTTTTTACAAAACAGCTATTAGAATCATTTTCTATTAACCAATTAAAATGGAATAATTATTTTCATAATGCTAGAGAGGCAATAGAAGAACGTTCTAAAAAATTAACAAAAAAACAAATTGATAATTTTTTAAGTTTAATTGATACCATTGAACAAAAAGTATATGAATTTTACGAATTATAATTTATTACATAAAAAAAGAAGGATAACCTCTTATTGAGTTTATCCTATCTTTATTTGTATTGCATCTATCTCTTTTCCATATATACCAGCATACCCATTTGCTGTATTGTCCACTTTAGACACCCAGCTTAACCAAGAACCATTTTTAATATGAACTCTATAAGTTGCATTTTCAATTTGAATACCATCTATTGCATGTCCCAAATTACCAGCATAATCTTTTCTTCCTGTTACAAATGGAAGCCAATAACCTTTTACTTTGTCATGTACTCTATACTTTAAATTATCGATATAAATTGCACTAATAGCATTATTAAAGTTACCAGCATAGTCATTTGTATTTACTTTAACATTTGGAAGCCATTTTTTCTTTTTATTATCATAGGATTGATAAGTAATTATAACGGGTTCATCTCCAAAATTTGGACGTCCAAATCCTAGAAATTTACTATATCCCTTTTTATAAGTTTGCTTATATACACCATCTGTTTTAGAACTTGCATTTCCTTCAACAGTTATAACTGATGTACTAGTTACTTCAACTACTATTCCTGTATGACTACTTGTAGCTCCTTTTATTGTTGGCTTAAAAAACACAATATCGCCTACTTGAGGGTTATTGTGTATTCTTCCTTTATTCTTAAAAAAGTTATATCCTGTACCACATCCACTATATGTAGGAATGACATCTGTTCCTATACCCGCTTGTCTTGCACACCATGATACAAATAAAGCACACCATGCTACATTATTCATTTTAAAATATGATCCATATTTATTATTGTTGTTTGTTCCTTCTTTATAGCCTACCTCTTTTAATGCTATATTTACAAAATCAGTTTTTTTACTCATATTTTATTTTCCTTTCGTACTTTTATTTCTTTTTCCATCATCAAGCAAATCTTTTATTTCATTAAACATTTCTTGAACTAAACTTCTTAACATATTGGAAGAAATAAAAATTCTTATCGTTGTTGGCAAATAAGAATATATATTTTCTAGTACATAATCCATTTTATTTTCACCATGTCCAGATATAAATTCATGTTCAGCTTTTAAAAAAAGTTCGTATGCTTTTAGACGTACTTTTCGGTTAACTTTAATTAATAAATAAATTAAAAAAATAATAGCTATTACTATTATTGAAGTTACTATATAAGAGTTCATAATTTACCTTCTTTCTTTAATTTTTCATGTCTAGTATGTATATAGGAGTTTTGATGATACTTATTTGTATATATATCATATTCTTCAAAATATCTTTCTTTTTCTGTTTCGTCTAATTGCCCATTATTCTCTATTTTCGCATAACAACTAACTAAAAAATTCTTACAGTTTGATATTCCAACCGAATCTATATCTTCTTTTAAATTATTAATGTTTATTTTAATATCATTAAATTCAGTCTTAAGAGCTTCTTTTATCCATTTTTTTATATATTTAAATAAAATTGTAATAGCACCAAAAAAAGTGCTTAAAAAAAGCACTATTTGAGAAATTTGTCCTAAATTTATGTTTTCCATTTTTAATGTTCCTCTTCTAATTGAATATGTTCTTCAACATACATTTCTCTCGCTTGTTCTTCTGTAATGCTATCTGGTAAAAATATAGTTGTAGTTTTGTATGGGATATGCTCTTCTATTTTATTTCCATTTTCATCAATATGTTCCTCTTGATAAATATCATTTATTTCTCTTAAAACTTTTCCCTCATCTGCTACAAGCATTTTAGGTCTTGTATAATTAAAATATGTCATATTTGTTCCTCTCTTTCTTTAGTATAATATTGCCAATGATATCCACCTGCAATATTTCTTTGTTTTTTTAAACACCTATTAATATTTCCTTGGCTAATTTTCTTTTCTTTACTCGCCTTAGCTTGACTTTCAAATACTTCTCCTGTTTCTACACATATTATTGATGTTTGTTTAATTTTATTAAATTCTTGTTGTCTCAAACTAGCTTGTTTTTTCCATTCTTCTGTATGTTTATATAACCCTTTTTTGCCTTTATTATGTGGTACGTTTCCTTTTTTAAAGCCCATTTCTTTTAATCTTTGTCTTTCTTGTTTTATTATTTTTTTATTTTTATAAGAAGACAACTTCTTTTCTGTAATAAACCTTCCTTGTTCAACTGAATGCTGTACATTTTCTTTATTGGTTGCCCAGCGAAGATTTTCAACCCTATTATCACTTGTAATGTTATTGATATGATCTATTTGTGGTTTATTTTCTAGATTAGGTATAAATGCTTCTGCTACTAAGCGATGTACTAATTTTCTATTTCTTGTTCCATTTTCCCAAATAGATACTCTTAGATATCCTTTTTTTAAAATTTCGGGTTTAACTATTATTGTTTTTTCATTTTTTATTCTTCTTACATTTCCTAAATTACTCACTTCATATTCATAATTTATTGATTTCCATTGTTCCATAAATATACCTCTATATAAATTATAATGTAAAAATATTGAAATAGTAATTGCAACTAACTTACAGACCAACCTTTGGATGTCGCAATACTGATTTCTTCTGCTGTTAGTTTTGCTTTATTCGTTGTTCCGATATATAATTGTTGAACATTACAACCTTTAGTTGCTATATCATACAAATTATTAATTGCATTCATTAAACTTTCATGTGTTAATTTTGAGGAATAATTAAGATCTAATGTATAATAATTATAATTTGCACTTTGAGTGGTTGAGTATGCTTGTCCTAAATTAGTTAAACCGCCAAAATTCGTTAAATTGTTACAACGGTAGAAAGTTTCATTTTTATTATTTATTTTGCTTCCGTTTAATTGTGGTATTGTTATTAAATTAGTGCAACCACTAAAAGTTTGATTAATATTAGTTACATTGCTCGTATTTAATTGTGGTATAGATGTTAAATTAGTGCAATTTTGGAATGTAAAAGGCATATTTATAATCTTACTTGTATCTAATAATGGTATTGTTGTTAAACTAGTACAACCACCAAAAGTACTATTCATGCTAGTAACCTTACTTGTATCTAACTGCGGTATAGATATTAGATTTATACATCCACTAAAAAAACTATCCATATTATTTACATTACTCAGATTTAGTTGTGGTATTGTTTTTATACTTTTTGTTATTGTTGATTTATTAACAATAGGAGAAACAAAATAATCATCTCCAGTAGAACCACCTTGTATTTCATCGAACTTTGGAACCAATTCAGTAAAAGTTTCATTCCCTGTAACTTCAACACCTTTTTCACTTAATTTAGTTATAAAACTTTGTTTATCAGTTTGTAATTGCGTTAAATATTCTGCTGTTGTTGCCATTATTCAGACACCTCACTTACTGTTGTTAATGTTGCAAGAATTGTATTTATATCTCCTATTTTGCCATCTATATAAGCATTTACTTGAGCATAATCCACTACTCCATCTTGTCCATCATTACCTTTTGACCCTTGTGGTCCTTGCTCTCCAGTATCTCCCTTAGGTCCTTGTATTCCTTGAATACCTTGTTCACCTTTGTCACCTTTCGGTCCTTTTATATTTACAGAAGTCGGATTTTCTAACCCTTTATCGTTTGTCCATGAAAGATTTCCATTTTCATCTACTGAAGGTGTAAACGTTGCTCCATCTTCCCCATCTGTTCCATTTTGTCCATCAATTCCATTTGTTCCATCTTTACCATCTTGTCCTGGCACTCCTTGGATACCTTGAGGGCCTCTTAATGCTTCTAGTTGCTCTGGAGTGAAATCTTCATATAAAAAAGGATCTCCTTTTAGACCCTTTTCTCCATCTGCACCTTTTGGGCCTATATCTCCCTTTGGTCCTTTTAAATTAGTTAGCTGTTCTTCTGTAAAATCTTCGTAAGTAAAAGCTTTACCTGGTTCTCCTTGCAAACCTCTTTCTCCTTGAGGTCCGATTGAACCAGCTTCTCCTTTTTCTCCAGTGTCTCCTTTATCTCCTTTTTCACCTTTAAGACTTGCTTTTTGTTCTTCTGTTAAGTCTTCAAAAGTCATTGTACCATCTGCGCCTTTTGGCCCTTGTGGACCAGGTTCTCCTTTAAAATAACCATTTTCTACTTTTTTATTTAAATCTTCTATGACATTATTAACTTCTGTTAATTTTGTTTCAATTTTAGTTATATAAGATGCATATTCTTCTAAAAATTCTCTGTCTTTTGCGTTTATAGAATTACCCACTTTAAAAGTAAATACTTCACTTTTAAAAACTATTTCTTCATCAACAGTAATTACTAATTGCATACCTAATTCTTGAACAGTTAATAGGCTTTCATAAATTGGTAATACATAAGCATCTTCTTTTTTTTCCATAGTTAGGAAATATTTATCTACTTCTTCTTTTTTAGGATCTATTTCTAAAATAGCTACACCATCTATAAAATTATCCATTTTTATAATAATATTTCTAGCAATATGTTCTCCTTCATAACCTAATATATTATTAGGTAAAAAAACTTGACCATTATTATATATTCTTACTAATACATCTTTCATGATTCACTTCCTTTATTTCTAATTCTTTTATTCTCTGTTCTAACTCTGCAATTTTATTACTATGTTTTCTATTAAGCTCTTGTATTGATTTCCAAGCCATAGCTACCATAGAATAAGTATCTATTCCATCTCCATTTTGAGATATAACTTCTACAGGTGTATTATAATTACTTCCAATTACTAACCCTAAATGTTTTTTGATATCATCTTCTTCATTTTTAAAATTGAACTCGCATATATCAGCTTCTAAAACTTTATCTAAAACACTATTTAACTTGTTAATATTTTTTTTCTTTTCAAATAATGAATTTTGTATTAAAGTTGTTGTAACAATTCCACCTGTACTTACTTTTAAATACTCATTCCCATTAATTTTAAAAATTAAATTATCGTTATTTCTATCATTCGAACTTGTATCAACTAATAACTGCGTTCCAGATCTTTGAAACAATAAGCAATCTTTAACTGCATCAAATTCATAAAAATCTGAACCATAATTATTTTGTATTGATATCTCATCACTTTTAAGATAACTGCTTCCAACTGAATCTTTTACATATAATCCATTGCTACTATAAGATGTGCTAATTCCTTCATCTTTATCTTCTATTATTACTCCTGCACTATTAAACGAAGTATAATTTTTAATGACTTTTTTAGTAGCTTTTGAAATAAAATCACTATATATAGTATCCCCGAAATATTGCCCACGTTTAACAATTCCAAAATCTTTAGGTAATTTATAAGATTCAATCAAATCTTTCAAAATAGTACATTCATCATCTAAATTATAATATTTTTGATAAATAATATCTCCGTTGCTAAATTTTATTTCTCGTATAATTCCAATATGATGCAATCCATCTTCTGTATATTTATCATAAGCATTAGCATATAAAGAATACTTATCACTAGCTATAATTTCTGAATTAGTACCATTAATATAGTTAAACCATTCATCTATATATTCTTTGTTAAAATGCAGTGTCATTTCGCTTAAATTTATATTATTAGATATTCTAGTTATATTTTCTTCTGTATAAGAGTTTTTATCATAGATTAAAACTGATGGATTACTATCATTACCTTCATCTACTAGTTCAATATTTCCACCTTTTATAGTTGCTCCATTCATTGATGCTGTTCCATCTAAATCTACACTAAAGCCATTATTAATAGTAGTATATCCTTCTAATTTTAACTTATCAGCTTTTATATTTGCTTCGCTTGTATCATTATTAATTAAAAGCATTATATTGGCTCCAGTTAACTCTTGGTTATCAACTTTATTAGATAAACTTATATTTACTTCATTAACCGACATTTCTAAAGATGTCATTTTTTGGTTATTTCCTTCAATCTGTGTAATAGTATCTTGTATTAATCCTTCTGTTTTATTGGCTAATCGTTCTACTTGTAAGAATTTATTTTTTTTACTATCTGCAAATTCTAATTTAGTAGAAGTTTCTTTAAGTTCTTCCATTTGAATTGATGTTGTCCATGCATTTGTGTCATCAAACTCTCCACCTTGCCACTCAAGTGTTACTTTAGATATATAAGTTTCAATATTTTGATGTTCAATATCTTGCGTTTTGATTTTTTGCCCTGCTCTTAGTTCTAAAAGACCAAAAGGAACATTTAATTTTGAAATTGGAGTATAAAAAAAACCATTAACTTGATTGTAAATAGCTTCATTTATAGAATATCTATCAATATCAGTCCATTCATCTTCTATTCGAAGTTCATTGGTATTTGTCGGAATTTCTTCTGGATATTTTACATTATCTTCTGTATCTCCAGTACTCAAAACTAAAACATTTATGCTATTTGTAGTATTACCGTGCACAAAACTTTCCCAGTCTTCTATATTAGTTAAGTCGTTTTCAAACCAACATATAGAATAAGTATTGTCATAATTTTTACGAGCATAACTAGAAGCATATAATGCAATTTTTTTTACTGCATCTCTATATTTTGGATTACTTCCTAAATAGGGTTTTTTTGTTAAAATTAAATCACTATTCAAAAAGTCTCCTTTTAACGGAATACCGACTTTATTTCCAATCCATGTGGCCCAATTACCCATAGTATCAGGAAAAGGAAAAGTATCTTCATAATCATCATCAAATTTATTTGAAATATCATATAAAGATAACTTAGAGGTTGTAAATTCTTCATCTGTCGATAAATCATTTACGTACCATTTTCCAAATCCTTGTATATCTAAATATTTCCCTTTTAAATTGTCATATTGGTGATTTAAGTTAATTACTTCTATTTCTCCACTATTCTTAACAAAAGAACCTACAACAACTTTATTAGTAACAATACCATCATTTAATTTTACTGCAGTTAAATGTTTATTTTCTATTTCACTTACAATTCTGTTATTCATGACACATCACTATATCCTATCATTTCAATATCAAAAGGAGCATATTTTATATTTCCATAATTATTATCTAAAGGTAGGTTTCTTATTGGTAATTCAAAAGGAGGTGTATAAAACTCTGTTGTAACAACTCTACCAGCCCAATGATCAAAATAAGTAGCTTTATATTTTTCTTGTTTTAGTATATTTAATAATGTGACAATGTCTTTTCTATATACTGCTACTGATACTGGCAATATATATCCTGGAATTTGTGCTTGTCTTTTTCTATATAGTGTTCCATTTAATTTACCTCTTTTTGCATTAGCTTCTAAATCATTCTTTTTAGGTTTCAAATTTTTAGTTTCACACCATTCCCACGGAAAATCAAAAGAAAGACTGTTATCTATACTCATAAATTTTATTTTATCCATAAAACTTCACACTTTCTAATTCAAAACATATTCTTGTCCATCAATATTTTCTAATAAATGTAATCCTTTTAAAGTAGCACGTCCAAATTCTTCTCCAGTATCTGCCTGAATAATAAATGTTGCATTTAAAACAACTTCTTTATTATCACCACTCTCTTCACGTACTATTTTTCTAAATAAAGATTCTGGTCCTTCTAAATTGTTTCCATTTTTTTGGTCTCCTAATACAGCAGTAAATTTTTTATTTGGTGGAATAACTGCACCTTCCGCAAGCATTGGTATTTTTCCAATCTTAGGTATGTTAAAACCAAATTTTTTACCACCAATGCCAGGGACCCAACTAGGAACATCAAAGCTAACTTTATTAATTCCTTTTATAAAGTAATTAAGACCATCAACAATTCCGTTTAGCAATGATATAATTCCATTAAGCGGAGCTTTAGCCATTCCAAGCAAACTTTGAAAAATTCCTCCTACTATATTTTTTACACCATTCCAAGCCCTAGACCAATTTCCAGTAAATACTCCTGCAACTAAATCAATAATCCCGTCTAAAGCTCTTTTTATACCTCCAAATATATCGTCGAATGTATGTATAAACCACTGTAACCAATTTGCTAACATAGTTGCTATAAATACACCAAAAATACCGAATTTTTCTTTTATAACATCTAAATGATCATATAGCCACTGTACTGCATTTTGTAAAAATTCTTTTATTTTTTCCCAATTTGAGACTACAAGACCAACTATAATTGCAATTATTCCAGCTATAGCTAATGGTAAACTTCCTAAAATTATTCCTAATCCTAATAAAATTACTCCTATAGATGTTATAATTTTTCCAAAGTTTTCCCATGATGGATCATTTAAATAATCTATAATGGATGATATAAGTTCAACTATTCCAAAAAGTAATATTCCTATACCTAGAGCTTTTATTCCATCTAATCCCAGTTTTAATGCTAAAATTCCTCCAGCTAATCCTAATAAAAATCCTAATATTAAATCTTTATTTTCTAACACGAAATCTTTTATATTATTTAATAAATCTAATAATTTTTGACTATAAGCGATTTCTCCATCAAAATTTAAATCTGCATTGCTTCCACCACTTGATATGTCTCCAGAAGAAGTAGCATCGGTATCGTTATTTACTTCTAACTTATCAAAACTCGCTAAGTTTTCTTGCTCTTTTTGGGCTTTGTTCAAAGCTTTTTGAGCTTTAGCTTGACTATATAGTTGTTTTGCGTTGTTTTTGGCTTGATTAGCTGTTTTACCAAACAATCCCGAAATAAATATAGCTATAGTACCAGTAATTTTAGCAAGTGCATTCATCAAAGCATTTAAAGCAGGTAATACAGAACTATATATAGGTGCAAAAGCAGTCATTAAATTAACTTTTATTTGATTTAAACTATTAGCAAATGTGTCATTTGATTTTAAAAGACTTATAAATGAATTTGATAAAGAACTTAAACCACTTCTTAATAAACTAAATACCATTGCAGTGCTAATTAACCTTGATATTTTATTTTTGAATTTATCAATTTTATTATTTACTTTTTCAAATCCATCACTTATTGATACCGCATCTATACCTAAATTTTTAAAACGATTTTTACTACATTTTTCAATATTGATTGCCAATTCATTAGCTTCTTCTTTTGATTTATTTAAGCTATTTGTAGCTAAATCAATTTTTGCTTTTAAATTTTGAACTTCCATTGAAGACTGAGGATTAGTTTTCAATTCGTTTAAGGATTGTTTTAATCTTTCCACTTTATCCCTTGTATTTTCTAATTCAGTTGCTAAAACAAAAGATTGAGTATCTAATTTTTTACCATTATTGTCTAACGATTTGATTTGAGATGTATCTCCTGTACTTTTTGCAAATTCTAAATCAGTTTGATTTAAATTAATTTTATTTATAACATCATTGTATTGTTGTTCTAAATTAGTAATTTCTTTTTCACATTTTTTTAATTGAGATTCCATTGCAGTTAAAGAAGCAGGTGCTTTCTCTCCACTCATCAATTGATTATATTTAGCTTTTAAATTATCAACTGCTATTTCTTCTTTTTTTATTTGATCTACTTTTTTATTAAATTGTTTTACTAATTTATCTGTTTCTTTACTTATATTTTTATATCCATCAATTAAATTCTTATTTCGTAATTCAGTATTAATTACTACTTGTCCTTCGCTTTTCTCAGTTATTCACCTCCATTGTTAAACGCTTTCATGAACTCACTTTCTTCTTTTGGTTTTTCATAGTCTAAATCAAGGATTTCTATAGATTCTTTCCATATTTTTCTTTCTTCTTCATTTAATTTTCTTTTATTCTTTTTTTGTCTTAATTGAACAATATTCGAAAATGTACAATTATTTGAAATATCTAAAAAATAATAATAAAATTTCCACCAATGAAAAAAATCGACTTTTTCTAAATCCATATTACTAGCTTGACTAACTGCAGGATAAATATATTTTGAATCTTTATGAAAGGAGTAAACTCTAGGTTGTTCATTTACACTTTTACTTTCTTCTCCACAATTTAAGAATTTTATTCCTTGTAAAATACCTTTTTCTATATTTTGTGGAATTGTTTTATATAACCTAGATAACATTATAAAATGTTTTTCCTGAATAGTTAGTTCATCATCTTCATATGCAAGTATAATTTGCAAGCAATTTCGAAAATCTGCATTAATATCTATTATTTCATCATCTATTTTAATTTTTGTAGGCAATTTATTTATTAACGGATTCATTATTCCATCACATCTAAAACTTCTATTTCCTCTTTTGGTAGATATTTACCAACTTTTTTATTTCTAGCTTTATCAAAATTTGGTTTTACAGCTTCAAGAATTGGAATTAATAACTCAATATCATAAGAACCTTTCATTATTTTTTCACAAATACCTTCTCCAAAAATAAAATCAAAATCTGTAAATATTTCTTCTAATAATTTTTCTTGATAATGGAATGTTTCATTCATTTTTTCTAGTGATCCACGATGTTCATCTAGTTCTTCTAATGATAATTCTCTTTTTGGAATTTGTTTAATAGAAGAAGATAAGCTTTTTACTTTATCTTGTACTTTATAAATCTTATTTATAATATCACTAAACTTAGTATAAGATTTTGTGTCATCAGGATTATAAGAAATTACTCCTAACAAATTTCCGTTTTCATCTACTACATTCTCTTGTATATTTTTATTTTTTATTACTATAGCCATAATAAATTTTTCCTTTCTTATATAAAAAATAAGGGAGAGTTGCCTCTCCCACTAAATTACACAGTTGTTGTTTCAGTAAATTTTTTAGTTGTAGGATTAAATGTTCCATAAGTTTTTAAACCTATCCAGTTAATATCATAAGGAGTTCCAATACCTTTAGTATCTCCACCCCATGACTTTAAATCAATAGCTCCTTTTTGTTTAAATGCTGGATAAGCGCCACTAGTTGGTTCTTCTGTTGCATCAACTTCCATAAACATTTCTTCTACTTGTGAAAGTTCTTTATCATACCAATAAATATCTTTTAATTTTTTGGCAAGTTTGCCATCTTTACGATAATAGCAAGGGTCAACAGAAGTAACATTTGCACCTTTAGTAACATCTGTAGTAGTTTGCCCTAATACATTTGTTTTTGATTCTACTTCGTTGTTTAATGTACGTGTTAATTCATCATTATCAACACCAATAGCTTCATAAGTCTCTGTTGCATTTTCCCCTGTTCCTTCGTCCACATAAAAAACAACAGTTTCACTTCTTTGTGCTTTTGCGCCTTCTACTTTTAAGGCATCATTCATATTTTTACCTTCTTTCCATTAAAAAAAATCCACAAAGGGATTATTCTTATTTTTCTTTTTATATTCAACTATTATTTGAACTTGATATACCGCTTTTCGTAGTGTTGTATCTACCATTAATAGATAATTACTAGAAGAAACATAAATACTAGTTACTTTTTTATTATCTTTAAATTTTGGAAAGTTTTTAATATCATTTTGATCTTCTAACCAATCTTCAAAATCTTCTAAAAAATCACTATTTTCTATTTGTTGTTTCAATTCATCTGTATGATTTAATCTTACTCTTAAAATAAAACTTGCTTGTTTTGATTTTGTTCCACCAACATTTTCTTTTTTTAAAGGTTGTATTGGGGTTCTATCAATTGAAGCTATATTTGCATCATTTGATAAAAAATCAACTCCTATAGCCTTTAAAGTGTCAAAGCAAGTGCAATCTTTAAGATATGTTCTAATTGCTCCTATCATGATTTACCTCTTTCTACTTGCAATATATTTTTGGACTGCATTTTCTATTTCTTCATGGCGATCAGCCCACATTCTGCTAGTCCAGTAAGGACCTCTTAAGCCATTAGTATTATTTAATTTTCTTCCATCTGGATCTAATATCTTCGGTACTCCTTTTCTTGAAAACAATCCAACTTGAATACCATTTTTAGTCAAAGGAAAAGCTCCTACTACATAATCTAAATCTACCATTAAATTACCATACCATTGATATCTAGCATAAGGACTATCATAAATTAGTTGCGTTCCATCTAATGACATGGAAGAATTATTCTTTAATGTTCCTGTGTCCATTGGAACATAATCATCTGATAAATCCCATATTTGATTAGTGAAAAATTTTTGAACGTCTCCGCCTTCTTCTAATCCTAAATTATTGATTACTGTATCAATTGAATTTAAATTAAAACTTGCTTCAAATTTCATTATCTACCACTTACTAAAATGTTATCTAAATCACTACCAACAATATTAGTATCATAGGAAAATACAGTTATTTGTTTTAGTTTTTCTATTTCATTCAAACTATTTATATTTGATCCTTCTCCTAAAACTATTCTTATTCCGTTTTGAATTGTGAATGTATTAGTTTTTCCTGTATATTCTTCTTCTGGAACATATTTAACAATATTTGCTCCATCGATAACAATATTAATAGCTCTACTTTCTACAATTCCTTTACCAGAAATATTTATAGAATCTGTACCATACCAATAAACATTTTCTAAAATAGATTTATAATATTTATCATTGTATTTATTATAAATAGTTATTGTATGAGGTTTATTCATATAGCCCCCTATACATTAATCCAGTATGTGCTAATGATTGATATATTATCTTATAAATATTATCTTCTAATTCTTTATCAGATAGTATTTGATTAGCTTGTAAGTTTGATTTATTCACATAAGAAATAGAATGTGGTCCTAAAGATTCGCTAGCTATCTCTTTATTTTCGTTTGAATCCTGTTTAACTTTATTTTTTAGTTTTTCTTGTTCAAATAATAATTCAGCAACTTGGCAAGTAGTATTTCGAATATTATCTCCTAATTTATCTTGATTTAGTATTTCTTCATCAATTCTATTACAAGTATAATAGTTTACTTTATTACTTGCTTCTATTGCTTTTGGTTTAAATGAAGATTCAGGTATGCTAGAACCTTCATAATTCATAAGGTAGTATTCATAATTTACTAATAGCATACCTTTTCATCTCCTATTCTTTATCTTTTTTAGATAATTTTTCAATTTGTTTGGTTAACTCTTCAACTCGTTTTGTTAAATCAGCTTTTTCAGATTCTAAGTTAGTTTTTTCTGTTGTTAACTCTTCAACTCGTTTTGTTAAAGTTTCTAGTTCTTTATTATCATCCTTTTTTTTAGGTTTAATTTCTTTTCCGTTAGAATCTAAAAGAGAATATCCCTTTTTTAGATAATCTCCCTTTTCTTCCTCAGGAATAGAATAAATAACATTTTCTCTTTTTACTTTTATCATGTTAAATCTCCTATTCTGTTTCTAAAGCTATTTCTGTTGGATCATAATCAACATAAATACTATCAATTTTATTATTTTTTCCATTAGGAAATACAAATACGTCATTTAAATCTCTATTTTGGTATAAAGGTCCATCACCTTGTGTATGTTCTCCTGCTAAGAATAAATAAATTGAGGATATTTTATCAACATATTTTGTTGTTAAAGGTGTTGCTGCTAAAAGATTTATAGCTTTTGATGATGAAGTTAATTCAAATCCATCAGTAAAATCAAAAGCTGTATAGAATCTTTCTTCATCAATAACTTCAATTAATACTACTCCATCAATAACACAAATTCTAGTTTTAAGACCCATATCAGAAGTACTTAGACTTTCAATATTAATATTTCGATTATATTCAGTAGATAACGAAAGTAAGTCCATAATTTCGCCACGAACATAGAATACTAATCCTTTATTAGAATATCTACGACATTTTCTAATATAATTTTTGATTTTAGTGACTACATTATCTTTTGTCCATTCACTAATTTTAGTTTCTGTAGACAATTGTTCACTAATAGCCTTTGTTGCTACTTTTGAAAAGAAATAAGCATCAGCTTCTGGAATAGCTTGAGTTTTTGTAAATACATTACTAATATTTTCAATAGAAGCTGTTCTATTTGTTTCATCAACTTCCCTTTTGTCAACGAAAAATTCTACATCTCTGTCGTTGTCAACAGTATAAGTAATATCTTCCTCTTCAAATTTTTGTCTATTCCATCCTCCTGTAAGTTTATGTTGTTTGTATCCACCTACTTTTAATGTTGTAAAATGAAATGTTTTTGCATTTAACCATTCAATATTTGTTGCTAAGAATGGAGCTAAATAAGAGTTTTCAATAAACATATCAATTAATTTAGGTTGATATGTTTTTGCGTAATTTAATACACCATTATTTTCCATAATATAATTCCTTCTTTCTTTTAATTAAAATTTTTAAATTTTGAATTTAATGAAATATTATTTTTTACTTCATCAAACCCTTGTATAGGAGCTGTTGGTTTTGTTGTAAATTTTGGATTTGCAACTTCACTAAGGAATGCTCCTGTATCCTTGTTTTTTAATTCTTCCAGCCATTCAGAAGCACCTTGGAATTTTCCAGTTTCTTCATCATACTTGAACTCTTTTGCGTCAAATTGTGCAATAACACCAGCTTTTGCTGATTCGCTTGCAAACTTAACGTCATTAAAAAAAGCATTCGTTCTTTCGTCTCGAATACTCTTTTCTCTTTCTGCTTTTTGATTTTGTTCTAATTCTTTAAATTTAGTCTCCCAATCTTCAGCAGATTTTTTAATACTATCAATATCCATATCTTTATAAGATTGAATTTCTTTGTTAGCATCTTCGATTTGTGTTTTTAAGTTTGACACTTCTGTTTCTTTAGAATCAAATTTTTCTTTAGAAACATAATTTCCTTCACTTAAATTTACCATTTTTATTGGTTTATCCTTATGTTCTTGATTATAAGAATTAACCTTTTCTTTTGTTTGAGAATATAATTCTTCTCCTAGAACTTCTTTTAAAAATTCCATATATTCCTTTCACTACACTGATTTAATTTAAATTCCAGTTCACTCTGGCATTGTGCAACTTGTATTTATATCTCGGCAAGTTAGAGAAATTAAACATAAAAAAAGCCAATATTTCTATTGACTTACTCAGTACTTTTATAAGCACTAAAAGAGGAGTAACAAAAAGTTATTCCCTATTTACTACTTATAATTTCATCATCCGAATCATCCCAAATAATATATTTATCTCTTTCATCCAATTCTTTGAATAAATTTTGCAATTCTTTTTCATTTTTAGGAACTACATTATTTTCAACCAACATTTGATATATTTCATTAACATCATCATCAGTTACATCATTATACTCATTCTTTATCATCTTTTTGATTTCTGATTCGCTCATATTTCCATCCCATTTCTTTAGCAAATTTTTGGTTTCTTTCGTGTACTAGTTGTATTGTCTTATTTTCTTTAGTAATATGCATATCCATTTTAATTTTATTAAAAACTTCTTTCATATAATCCATATTACTTTGATTTGCCTTTAGTTTACTACCTTTTCCAGTAGATAACAAGTATATGTAATCATCAGTTCTTACAGCTATACCTTTTAACTCTTTAGAATTATTAAACGTTTGAAAATCTGTTAAAGAAAATGATAAGTTGCTTGGATGATTATGTACTGCAATTAAACTATCTTTTTTTGCCAGCAATACTTTGTATTTAGTCTTTGTATCTGGTTTTACATTATTAATTGATCCAGAAGAAATATTTCCAACTATTTCTCCAGTATTTAAATTATAATAAATTAAATGTTCTTTTTTCTTATTCAGTTTTTCAAATTCTTCAAAATACTCATCTTCAAATATTGGATCATTATATTTTTGATTTATAATATCCTCTCTTGCAAATTTTCTTCGTAAATTATTGTCTTTGCAGAATTGATTATACTCTTTATCAATAGTTTTAAGTTTTTTCTTATAACTATCTAACTTATCATTATCATTGGATGCCTTTGCAATTTCGATATGTCTTTTATAATCTCTTATTTTTCTTTCATGTCTTCTTTGTTCTTGGGATAATTCATATATTTTCTTGTTTTCTTCTGGAGATATATTTATTTTTTTAGGAACAGATATACCTGGCCAAAAAGGCCGTTTAATATGTCTGCAATTTGCTCCTCCTATACCTTGTACATCTCCTTCATTACAAGTTTCTTGAAAATTAGTATATTCTTTTGTAGAACCTTCTATTTTATAAATACCACCTTGCCACCAAGAATGATCTTTATAATCGTGTGTATCTGTAACTCTAGCACCTAAATGTTGTGATACTTCATAATATTCCGCTTTCATTTCTTTAGCAAAATTTCCACTTGCTCTATTAGTACATTGAACAACCGCAGTAAGGACATCACGCCTTACACATGACTCTATACCATAATTAAGTATCTTGCCACTATTTTGCTTATAACTAGCTATAGTAATGCCTTGATTAGCCATTTTTGTAAGAGCTTTTCGGATTGCTGTATTATAATCTAATTCTCCACCTTTAACACTTATGTAAGCCTCATTTAACACGTTCATGTAGGCTTGATTAGAACCTTCAATAGCTTTTGTGTTAATTAATTTAAATATATCATTTATTTCTTTATAAGAATTTTCTACTATATTTAAAAATGATTTAGAATTAATTAATGTATTAACATTTATTTGAAAATCTCTTAAACTGTTTAATTTATCAATAACATCAATATCAATCGTACTTATACCTGCTTCTTTTAACATTTCAATAATTTTGTCTTTTGGTATTTTAGTTTCTTTAGAAATGATATTAATCGCTTCTTGTGTTAATGCTCCACGTTCTGCAATTTTCTTTGCATACCACTCCATAGAGTTTTTAAACCCTATATCTTCATATAGTTTAAAATGCGAAGCTATATGTTTAATTAAATCAAACTCTACATTTTGATATATTTCAATAAATGGTTCTATTAATTTATCAAAATCAGGACCATTTTGCATTATTCTTCTGTTTCCTCTTCTTTTTCTATTTCATCTTGTGTAATTTTACGATATTGTTTTTGTTTTTCAACAAATTCTATTGCTTCTTTTTCTTTATAGCCTTTAGTATCCATCACATATTGAACATCACTTGTTATGCTATTATTTCGTTCAATTAAAGCCTGATTTCTAGCACTTTCTTTGTCAATTAGAATACTATCATCCCAATCATGCTCTACTATATAATTTGGTTTAACTGGAATACCATATATTTTACATAAAACATAAATTCCATAAATTAAATCATCAAAAGCATGCTGTAATGATTCTTGAATATCTGATACAGTAACATAATAATCTTGTTTAGCACTTTTTATTTCTGTAGCAGTCTTAGCAATCTCATCCATTTTAGATAACGTTCCATAAGCAAGGCCACATTGATTTTCTGCTTGTCTTAAATATTCATTTAATCCATTAAATAACGAATTATCTCTTATTTCTGGACTAAATACATTGTAACCATTATTATTAGTAGCTTTAGTATCTCTAAGCATTCTAAATAATCTCTTTTTTCTTTTTGGTATTTCATAGTTACCTGTTTTTAGGTTCTTTTGAAGCATAGTTTCATCAATATCTATTGCAAGTTCTGTTCCTTCAAACTCCCATAACGTTCTAGAAAACTGTTTATCAATTTCTTTTAAAGTATCTAGTGCATTAAAATAAATGGGTACTCCACAAGGAGAAGAATTATCAATAGGATTAACATTTTTCATACTAGCAAACCCACCTATTAATCTATCTACTCCTTCAATACAACCATTTTCTTCAATATCTTTCCATTTATTCACTTTTGATAAATCAATTCTGTTTTCTAGTATAGTGCCATCTTTTCTTCCTTTATATGCAATATTTTTGATATACATGTTTCCATCTTTTAATTCATTATATTCTAATCTTGTATAAACATCTGTTCCTTCCGTTAATTGATCGATTGTAACACTTGATAGCAAGTTCCCATCGTCATCAAATTTAACAGGAATAAACTTATCTGCTTGTATTGCGCTTATTCTTATCGTTTTACCATCAAAATATGGTTTAAAATCAATACAAGATTTGCCTATCATACATTCTGTATATTTCCTTTTGTTTCTCAAAAAATGTTGATAGATATTATTTATATATGGTTCATCACACATGCTTTTATATTCAATAGTTACAGCCTTTGCAACCTTTTCACACATAGTTTTAGCTACATGTAAAGAAATTGTTGTATCATCAATCCAAGGTTCATGTCCATTAAAGATTGTATTCCATTCTTGAAAAGCATCTAGCATATCTTTACTTGTTTGCATATCTAATCCAAAATCAGCAACTATTTTATTATAATCAAACATTTTATGCCACCATCCTTTTAGTTTATTTACAACTTTATCAAGCACTTATTTCACCTCGTATTCTATCTGCAAAATCGTTTATTCTTGTTATATATCTTTCAAAAGAATATTCGAAAGCATCCAGGGAATCTATATCCGTTGTTCCATCATCTAATCGTTTATCTTCATCTTCTGTAACTTTATTTTTTTTATCTTCCCACAAAGCACTACTCAAAGCTTCAATTAATGTTTCGCAATCTTCCTCTAAAAAAAGAACCATGTCATACACAAACATGATTCTTTCACATTCAATTCTATCTTTAATTAATTCTTTTCTTGCCGGACTAACTGTACAATAAATTTGTTCTTGCTCTAATCTACTTCTTAACCCTCTAATTAAAACTTGCTCTGCACTATCTGGATAAACATAACTTATATAGCCATATTTATATTGAACTTTTTTTATAAATTCAACCTGTAGATCTTCTAATTTATCAGTATCAATATCACCAAAATGTCTTTCACTTGCAAGAACTATTACCTTTCTACAATCGTAAGTTATTAACGTTGCTACAAATGAATGTCCCGACAATGTTCCACCATAATCAATACCAACTACTATTTCTCCTTTTGGAAGAATTAAATTATTATTTTTATCATACTCTTTTTTTAAATAATAATGTTCTGGATTATCTGCAAATCTTTTATATATAAGTCCTTCAGCATTAACCCATAAACCTAAAATATATCGTTGATATAATACTGTTCCCCAATATTCTTTTTTTAGGTTCTCTTTAAATGTTTTATCTAAAAATTCATTATCATCGATTGTATAGTGTTGATTATAAATATCTGCATCACTATCTAAAAATTCTTTTAGCCAATGTTTTTTTTGTTCCGGATTACAAGTTCCATCAAAACATGAATAAGATTTATCCAATCTTGATTTTGCCATATCAAAAACTTCTTTATTCCACTTTGCAACTTCGTCACCATAACAATATTTCCAACTAGCTCCCTGAATTTTAGCAACTTGACTTACTTTTTCAGCACCTATTGCATAACACACTTCTCCAAATAAGTATACTTCTCCTGTAGTTTTAGATATTTCTCCAACTAATCCTAAGCCAAACTTATCACGCATTGGCCTTAGCACATTACGTTCAATAGTATTTTGTGTAACTCCTACAATAACTACCAAACCTTCTAATCCTGCTCGTTCTCTTATTCTTCGTGGTATTGTATCATTTATATCTTGAAACGTCTTACCTGAACGAACAGCTCCAACTTTAAAATTCCATCTGTGATTAGCATTTTTTAAATTGTCTCTTTGTTTAATTGTCCACTTAAGCATTTTTTTGTTCCTCTAACAATTTATCTAATTTTTCTAAAGCATCATTATTATTTCGGTCTTGTTTTTCTCTCCATTTATTAGATTGTCTATTTTTCAACCAAAATATTTGTGCTACTGTATTTCCAGCTAATGCACTTTTATATAAAGCATTTTCAACTTCATAATCAGCAATCTCCTTATTATTTTTTAAGGCCTCGCAAATCTCACAATGTTTATTTTTCCATCTATATAAAGTCGCAACATTAATTTTACAATTAGATGCTATTTGCTCATCAGTTAATCCCTCACGTGCCCAACCAGCAAGTAAAGTCAAGCCATCGGAAGTTAACCAATACTCAACCTTACCTTTTGCCATGATTAAGCTTCCTTACTAACTTTTTCTTCTTTTAATTTTTCTACAATTGGATTATTGTCTATTTTTTGATTTAGTAATTCTTTTCCTTTTTTATCATCGACTTCAAACTCTTGATTTGGAACTACTATCTTTCCATACTTTCCTATTTGTAAATTAATTGCTTTTCCATTCTTTTTTGCTATATTTTTTAATTTCATATATATCAAATCCTTTCAATTTTATTTATGGTTAAGGGAGATGGATTTGAACCACCTTCTTTAGGCTGAGAACCTAATGTTCTACCAATAAACTATCCCTTGTTATTAGCTATACTACGAATATAATTTTCGGACAACTTAGGTATTTCTTTTCCTTCTTTCAAATAATCAATATACTTCACACAAGCTTCTGGTCTATCAAATGTCTTTAGTACTCTACAAAATGGAAATAAATCTCCTTCAGTATCATATACGCCTTTCCATTCTTTTAGTCTTACATACCATTTATTTGATTTACTTATTTTTCCATAACAATATTTACTCATTAATCATTACTCCCATAAAGTAATTCGTTTTGACTCTCTTTTTATTTGAATAGGTCTTGCATCTATTATTTTTATTTTGTCATTCTTTTTATGCACTAAGTTATTATCATAGGTTTTATTATAATAACTTTGTTTCGCATTTAAAGATTTATAAGTATTAATGATTATTTCTAGATCTTCTTGATTCGGCATTTCTAGTTCTATTCTTATTCCCATTCTTTTGTTTCGACATTCTTCAAATACTTTCATTAATTTTTCTTTATTCATTTTCTTTCTTCCTCTCTAGTTTAAGATCATTCTCTGTTGCTTCTATTCTTTCATCTAAATTTCTTTTTTCTTCATATAAAAAAGCAAGTAACCATTCTAGTTGTTCTCTTCTTGTTAAAGGTCTCGTTTCATTCATGATCATCATTCCTTATTTTCGATTGCAAAATACTAAGACAAGAAAGGAGGTTTGGTGATTCGTAACAAAAAGTTTTACGACTAATCTTATACATTTTATTTTTCTTAGCTTTGCAATCAAGAATAAAAAAAGAACCTATTTCTAAGTTCTTAAGAATAAAAAGGGGTTGACTAGTTCATGACTAGTATGGATTATCGTATAAGTATTCCATAATAACATTATAAGTCAAGTTTTTGTGACATTGTGTGCCATTTGAATTTTTCGTAAAAAAGAAGTGGCAGTGCTTAATTGGCTGAGTTAACATCATAACTCTTATATTCTATATATAGAATAAACCAATTAAGGCTTATATGCCACTTCCTCATGTAATATGATTTTAACATTTAGCTATTCGTGTGTCAATTCATTTTTTTTATTTTCTGTAAAATTTAACCCAAAACTTTTTGAGGGAAATTTACTTTCAAAAATAATATATGGTTTTATCATCATATAATAATAACTATTATTTGAATTATATTTTTTGTATAAAGCATTGGCTAATATATCAGCCCATTCTATTAAATAACAACTTTCAGATTCCATATAATGTGTTTCAAATTCAATTCTTTTAACATAAGATGAACTTTCTAGTTTTTCTAATACTAATTTATTATATAAATATGGCTTTAATGATAATCTGTTACCTATTTTTACTGATCTATTATCTAAATATAAATTTACTTTTTCTAATTCTGGATAATCTTGTAAAAGCTTTTTTACGATTAATTGAACCAAATAATTAAAGCAAGCATTTTTATCATCAGGCTTTTTAAGTAACATTGTAGTTTGCTCTAAATCTAATACAATATACCTTACTTTTATTCCTCTAAATAAAATACTTTCTATTAATTCTATTCTTTGTTCATCACTTAATTTCCAACCCTTTATTTCACTTGTTTTTGGCAACTCATGTTTAATTTTAAATCTATTAATTACACGTCCTGCTCTTTTCCCTAGTGATTTTGCGTCTTCTTCTTGTACTTCTAAAGCACAAATTAAAAAATATCTACCCATTCCTGGGCCTAAATTTCCAGATTCATCCATGTATAGATTAATAGATTTCATATTATCGCCTCATTTTTTTATTATACATATTTTAAGTGTCATTTTCAATCTTTTTAATGCTATCATATAATCTGTGACATTGTCTCAATGAATAATTAAAAACTTTACATATGTCGTCCCATTTCCATTTTAATTCATCTCTAAAAAATACTATCATCTCTTCATCTGTTTTTTCAGCTATCATTTTTTTTATTTCTTCTATTGCTATCTGTTTATGTTCATTATAAGACGTTAAATTATTATTTATTTCATCGTCAAAATGTTCGTCTTTTATAATTGAATTAAGCATAATATCACTACCACCTTTGGAAGATTGCACACATACATCTTTTATACTTATTGCTTTCATATATCTCAATGCTAAGTTTATATATTTTTTATCTATTAAACATAATACAGTCCTTCTTAAAGTTCTCATTTCTCTAAGTCGTTCAAATATAGTTAAGTCTTTCTTGCCTATCACATAATCACTCTCCTATCTTTTCTAAAATGGTAAATCCTCATCACTCAGTTGTATTTCTTCTCCGAAATCTTTGAAGGGATCTTCTTTCTCTGCAGTGTTGTCTGCAGTTTTTTTCTTACTATCTAAAAACATTGCTTTTTCTACAATTACATTTACTGATTTTCTTTTAGAACCATCTTGCGTTTCATAAATGCTTGTATTTAGTTTCCCTTCTATAGCTACCAAGCTTCCCTTTTCACAATAATTTGATATGTTTTCAGCTAGATTTTTGAATGCTACACAATCTATATAATTTGTACGTTGTTTTTCTCCATATCCTTCGTTTACTGCTATTGTAAAACTAGATACCATTTCATTATTTATTGTTGTTCTTGACTCTACATTTTTTACAAGTCTTCCTATTATATTTACTCTATTCATTTTCTTCCTCTATTATTTCAAAAATATAATCTCCAATTGCTAAATCTGTAGGTATTTGTTTTATATCTAAATAAACAACTGTTGTATCTATTACTCCTACTGTTCCTATATATTCTTTATTATTATCATAAACTTTAAACTTACTTCCATTTTTTATTTTTTTGTCTTTTACTTTTTGACTAAATTCTAATGCTTTCATTTTCTTTCCTCTTCTTTCTTTAAATCTTTTTCATATATTCGTTTTATATCATTAATTACATCCTCAAAAATATTTCCTCTATCTTTTACAAGTGCTTCTATAAGCATTTCTGCACCTAATAACATTTCATGATATGAAGTTCCTTTTTCTACTTTTAATTCCGCTCTTTCATTTCCAATATCTTTTATTGTTATCATTTGTTATCTCCTTTCTCGCAAATATCTACTATATGTTCACATAATTGATTTGGAATAATGCTTCTATTTTTTGCACCTTTTAATCCTTGAGTCCCAGTTTTACTACCTCTTGGTGCTTTTTCATGGCATGAATCACCATTTTTGCACATTGGCTTAAAATTAGGGTTAGGATGATTAGTCCATATATCTGTCGGTTTCATTCTAGTATCTCCATATTGGCAATAGGTAACTGTATACCTAGGCAAATCTTTCATCCAAGTCATTTTTCTCATTCCACCTCTTGGATTTTCAATAAAATAATATTTAGGATTAAGATTCTTTATAAGCTCAATAACGTGTTTATCAGTTTCATCACAAAATTTAGCATAATCACTAATGGCATCAAGATTGCCAGTTTCTTTATTTTTTCTTCTGTGATGGCTAATTGCTGCTATACTAAATGTCGTACAATCAGGACTTGCCCATATTACATCAGGTTTACCAAATTTATTTAATATGTCTTGTGCTGTAATTTTGTTAATATCTTCATATAAATTTATATTTTTAAAAGACTTATCCCACTCAATACTAAATACTTCATACCCTCTTGCTTCAAAAGCTTTGCCAATACTTCTAGTTCCGGCAAATAATTCTAGTACTTTCAATTGTTATCTCCTTTGTACTTGTTTAATATATCTAATACATCCATAATATCTGTTCCTTGAATAAACCATTTTTCCATTCGTAAATATTCTATCTTATTTATTGCTTCTTCAATAATAGAATCTTTTTGTTGTAAGTGCGTCTTTAGTTGTTTGTTTTTATTTTTTTCTTTTAGATATTTTCTTTTCCATTTTTTTCTTTTAACTATTACCTTTTTTAACCCTTTACTAGTAGCTATAAATTGTTCTTTTAGTTGTTGATTTTCTTGTTCATTCATAAACTCTCTGTACCTCCTTTATCTTAACAGTTTATATAGTTTTTTTGTTTGTTCAGGTTCACAATCAATACAACCATCACTCCAAGTAATTCTTTTAGCATATTCTAATGCCTTTTCTCTCTTTTTTTCAGATTGTTCTAATTTTTTTTGCAATTTGTAAACGTAAGTATCTTCTATATTTTTTATCCTTTCTAGTTCTTTATCTATCATCTTGTGATAATCTATCCAATTTTTTATTTCATTCATAAACCTTCTGCATTTCCTTTACTACCTTTATACAAAATCTTGCTAAATCCTCTTTGGTTAAAATAAACTTTTCTTTGTTACCTTCTATATGTTCTTTTATTAATATCTCTGTTAAAGCTACTATTGTATCGTCAGTTGCTTTAGTTAGCATAAAACTGTCTCACTTTCACTAGACTATTTTCTACTTCACAAACTAATACTCTATCTTCTTGGAAGTAACAATTGCTACTTATTCCACATTGATTATTAAATGTTAAATATTGATATCTCTTTTCAGGTATATATATTTTTATTGTTATATGAAAGGTTAGCACTACAATTATGAGTCCTATAAAACCTATTGTTATTCTTTTATTTAAATCTTCCATAAATATTTTATACTAATTCGCCCTTCATGAATTTACCAACAAAATAAACTTGTCCCTTGGTAGTTATCATTGGTTTTAAATAAGTTTTACTTTCTCCATTTACATTATAAGTACCTAATTTGGTTTCCATTATTCCTAAATTCATGCTTTTTTGAGTAGGTACAGTATCATCTCCTGATGACATTAAAAATCCATTTTCTCTTAATATAGAAAACAATCTATTTCTGCCTACATCAATCCCGTTTTGAAAAAGAATTTTCGCCATACTACCTACGTCTATTGATTTTTCATTAGTTGCTATAGCATCTGCAAATTGCGCTTTAGGTTCTAGTTGTTTTATTTCAACTTGTAATTGTTCTTTTTCTTCAACTTCAACTAATAATTGTTGCAATGCTTCTTTAAAATTAGTTGGTAAAGCATTTGGTCTATTGTTAATATGCTCTTCCATTTTATTAAATGCTTCAATATATTTTAATTTAAACTCATCAGCTTTTTTCCCTGTAAATCCCATAACTAAGAAGCTAAAACCATCTCTAGTCATCAAATATTCTGTGTATTCTTGATTATTTTGCGAATTAGTTATTTTATTCTCTATAAAATATTGGGGTGTCCCCAAAATTGGGTTGACCTCTATTTTATTTCTAATGTCTCTTAAAACATGATCATGTCTCTTACCAAAGTTTTCTGCTACCTCTCTACTTGATACAACTACTACACCATTTTTATTTTTTAAATTTATGTTTTCTAATTTATTCTCCATTTTCTATAATCGCCTCTTTCTACTCCCTTTCTATCAACTAAAACCTAATCTAATTCCCATTTATTTATAAGTTGTTTTAAAAAGTCTCTTTTTTCTTTTAAATTCATATTTTGAATAGTAACTGAAATCGATAATAACATCTCTTTACATTCCTCATTCAATTCAACATTTTGTTTTTTTGCCTCTTTTATTGCATCATTATAAAAATCCATAATAAAAAATCCTCTTTCTCAAATAAATTTTTGGCTAAAACTCACTTGAAAAATAAGGATTCTTTTGATACTATATAAAAGAACTTATTTAAGTGAGTTCAACATTTGAGATAAGTAGATTCTGCCAAGAATATAGCTACTTATCTTTTTTTGTGCTTACTTTTATTTTTTATCACCTCTCTACAATAAAGTATAGACCTAGGTCTTTGTATTGTCAAGAGTCTTTTTCATTTTCTTTTAAATAATCTTCTATTGCCTTTTTTATAACTGGCTTTTTTTTATGATCATTTTTATCTAAACATTTTTCAAACCTTATCATTAAATCTCTCGGCATATCTAAATTTAATTGCTTATATTTCTTTTTTCTATTTTCTGTATGTTTTTTTATCGGATTATTTCTTTTTCCTGTTGCTATTTCTAAAAAATAGTTACATGTTTCTCTTGCTTTCTTTAAATACATTATATTTTCTAAATCACTTATTTTTTTTAATTCATCAACACATTTAGCATATAAGCTATTCTTTTCATTTTTTGAAAAAGTAATATCAGCTATAAATTTTTTAAAATCATCTAATGAACCATCTGTGTGTATTATTTGATTTAAATTGAATACTAAGTTATTTATAAAATATTCATTTCGGTTTTTCTCTTCCATGATAACCCTCCTATATAATAAAAGTATAACATAAGTGTTTCTAATAGTGGACAATAATGTTTACGATTGTATACAAGATAAGTTTTATTCTTAGCTTTTTATTATAAATTTTCAAAGATCATTTATTTTTTATCGAGGTTATTTTTCCTCCATTTCTTTTATCATCGATTCTATTTCTAAATCCTCTTTAGTTTGTATTCCAAGATTTCTAGCTTCTTGTACTACTCCATCTATAAAAATACTCATTTCTTTACTATCATAAAATCTTGTTGGCTTATATACTAAATAACTTTTGAAAGTATTATTTCCATGCTTAAACGTGCCTTGTTCTTCAAAATACAAGAAATAAGGTGTTGGATTTATATTAGCTAACAAACTAACATAATCTCGCTGTCCGTATGACTTAAGCATTTCAAAATGTACTTTTTCTTTGGATTCACGTAATAAGTTACTTATTTCATTTTGGAGCACCCAAGAATAAGAATTTGCGTCAAGGCTTCTTTTATTTCTATGCTTGTCCACTTTTATGTCATATTCAACATCTTTTTCTAGTTTGAATATAAATTGTTGTATTTGTTCTTTTGTTCCTTTATATGTCATTTGTTCCCTTCAATAGTCCATCTATCAACTCAATAACTTTTTCTATCAATTCGTCTTTAGTTTCAATGTCGATACTTCTATCTATTCCTAATCTGTAATTTTCTAAATTTAAATTTGCTAGTTTATAATAATCTTCATTTTTATAGATACTGAACCTTTTTCCTGCATGTGTAGATATTGACATGATTTGAATATGTTGATGACAATGCTCTTTATTTTCCACATAACTTACTCTTAAGTATGTAAAATTTGAATTTCCAAAACCAAAATCAAAACCTTTATGAAATGAAATTGATATATCACTAGAAGATATTTTAGTATTTAAAATCTCTTTAATTTCTAATAATGATTTCCAAGCATTAAATTGATCATTTTTGCTTATGATATATTTTTCTGTATTTCCTTTAAAATAATTTTTATAATCTTCTATCTCATTTTTTTCATGTTCAATAATATAATTTGTAATATCATTTATGTTTTCTACTTCATTAATAACATCTTGATATCTACATTCTTCATATTGATAAAAATTATTTACTAAATATTTGGTCAATTTTTCATCAAGTGTTTTTATATCTCTTAATAATACTTTTAAAATATAATCTTTGCTATTTGGATTATTAATAAACAATTCTTCTTTATCCATTGTCTACCTTCTTTAATTCTTCAATTTCAGATTTTAAACTAAATATCCAACCTAATAATATTAAAAATCTTACCATTTCTTGTTCCTCACTAAATAAAAATAAAACTATTGCTCCTATAAGACAAAACAATGCTAATACAAAATAAAAATATTTCATTCTTCTACCTCTATATGCTTTATTACTATTTCATAACCAGTCCCATAATAGCCATTTCCATCATCACCATCTACTTGTAGTAATTTGATTTTGGTATTTTCAGCATATACAAAAATTTTATAAGAGTGTGCAACACTCCACCCATCACTTTCATTAACAACATCCACTAATTCTACATTAGTAATTACATTCAAACATTCATTTAATTCTGTAATATTGTAATCTCCAGCTCCACAACAGCATCCTTGATTTGGTTGAATTTCTAAAACTAATCCATTATCTAATTTTAAAGTATTATCATCTACTTTTTCGATAGTACGTCCTAATAGTAATTTTTTTATTTCTTCTTCATTATTTTGATATAAGCTAGGTATTCCACTTAACTTATTCCAAATTTTTCCGTTCATCGTTCTACCTCTTTTCTATTTTCAAAAAACATATTTTTCTAAGTATTCTTTTTCACTTGGTCTTTTTTTAAATTTCATACATTCAAACATATATTTAGCTCTATTTTCTAAATCGTTTATTAAGTAATTATCAGGTTCTATTTTTATCTGTTTATTATGTAAAAAAGTTATTTCAACATTGATTGGATCTTCTTGTTCTTCATCTGTTAAAGTATTAACATTTAAAATTCCATATTCAGCATTTAAAGTTGCAATTTGAATTTGTACTTGGCAATAGTAACTTTTAGGAATATTTAATTTAATATCTTGCCATATAGCATTGCATACACGTTTAGATTTCCATTTTTCAAAAGTATTTTCATTAATTACTTTATTCTCAACTGGTATAGATGTTTGTTCTTCTCTTGCATCTAAACTCACTACTAATCCTACAACTCTTTTATTTGGTATTCTTTCATTTAAGATTAAATCTTTATTGTTAGTTTTAGCATAATAATTCAAACATTTTTCCTCTAGTATATTCCCAGCAGTAATAGCATCATTTTCTAACTCTGGCATTCTTTGTATACCTATTTTTATTTCCCATAAGTCTTGTGCTTCTTGTGAATCAAAATTTAATAGTTTATGAATTTCAGATGCTCCAATTTGATGTCTACGTTCTTCTTTTTCTTTATTCGATAGCATCTTTTTCTTCCTTTAAAACTAATTCCATTTGCTCTAATAAGTCTTGCCATTTATCTTTGTTGTTATAATCTTCTCTAAATTGCTTTTCTGTTGTGTTTAGTGCATTGTAAATTTTTTCTTGCGTTTGATATTTTTTGATTAGTTTTTCTAATGTCTTTTTTATTTTAGTTTGTGTTGCACTAAGTTTTTTTCTTTCTTCTTCTTTGGCAATATCACTTCTAATTTTATCTGGATCATCTTTTGAAGTTGCTATATTAAAATACTTTAGTAAAAAATATCTATTAGAATATGTTAGTCCACTTCCTAATGCTTGACTTCCATCTGCTTGTTGTCCTACTAATGCCCAATCAATTATTTCTTTTTCTCCAGTAAATGTATCTTCCCAAACAAATTGCATTTCACTTCTAACTAATACATCAGTTTTTTCTTGTCCTTTTGAATTTTCATATTTCACAATCTCGCTAAACAAAGTATTAGGTACGAATTTAGGTGTTAATTTCAAACCAAATTCTATCATTTTATCATTTAATGCTAAAAGTATTTTTTCTTCGCTGACATAATCATAACCATGCCCTTCACTGTCTTTTTGCATTATTGCTACTAATTTTTTTAATTCTAAGATTTTTTTATTTAAAGTATCAGGAATATTCTTTTGTTTTTCTTTTTCTTCCATTTCTACCTCCCATATCCATTTACTCTGCAATTTTCACAAACTTCTTCATTTCCTACATAACTCATAATTGTCTCTGGAGTTAAATGCTTACAAGAATCACATCTTTTGAACTCGATATGTTCTTCTATATCTGCAATATCTTGTTTTAAGTCATCTCGTTCTTTTGTAATTACTTTCAAATCATTTTTTAATATTTTTATTTGATCTTCTAACAATCTATTATCACTTTCAAGCATATTATTTCTTGCTCTTAATGCTGCTTCGTCTGTCATTTTCCAACTCCCTTACTTGTTTTTTTAATAGTCGATTTTCTTCTTTATAACTTTTCAATTTTTGCGTATTATCTGTGCATGTTTCTAAAAAGAATTGATACATTTTTAAACTTTCTTTTTCTAAACCATCAATCTTAGTTGATATATCGCCTAAGGATTCTAAAACCTCTTTGTTGAAATTATTTTTTTTCTTATGCTTAAATAGTTTCATTTGAATTTCCTTTTACTTTTTTTGTAAGTTTTTTATTAAATTCAACAAGCATGTTATATCTTTCTTTTAGTCCTTGTAGTTCTCCTTCAATTTTGTTTATGTAATAAATTATCGCTAAACTTACTAATGCAAGTATTGTTATTAAATATATTTCCATTTTTTTCTCCTCTTTCCTATTCCCTTTCTAATCAAACTAACCCTCGATAATAATTCCATAATTTATTTTCAAATATTCTTTGAATTTGATTTTAAATTGTTCTCTTTTGTTCAAGTGAGTGCGACCACAATATTCACAAATTCTAATTTTTTGCTTTGGTGAAATATAAAGGCGATGCCCGCACACGCAACTAACAGAATGGAACTTTCTTATAAAATCTGTTTGTTCATTAAAAAGTTTTTTCATTTGTTGATGTTTAATATTCCTCCAATCCGTTATCTTTTAAGCGTTTGTGATACTCTTCTTCGTTATCACAATATTTTTTGTAAAATTTCCTACACCATTCTTTGTCTTCTTCATCAAGTGGTTCAGCTTTTAGCTCTTCATCTATCCAACTTGGAACTATTCCGACTTGTTCGTTTTGATAATATTTTTTGTTTAATGCATCTTGTAAATAAATCAACGAATTTGTTTTTTTACCTTTGCAATAATCAAGAGCTAGCTTAATTTCTTGTGCTGGATATTCTTTTGCTATTTCTTTTAAAATTTCATAATCCATTGAATTTAAATTTGTTCTATAGTTTGTTTCTACGTAAGTAATAAATTTGTTTAAGTTAACGCTACGCAATCCTGCTTCCGTAATTTTCAACTCCTTCTATATAATTTAGTTATACTTATTTAAAGCGTATCCGTTCCTATTCCTTATCCATACTCCTATTCCTTATCCTTTTCCTTAGGAATGACAATCAATTTGAAATCATTGATTTGATTTTGATTATATTTTGATTTTTATTTGATTTAATTTTGATTTTCTTCTTTTTTCTTTTTCGAACTATTGGCTCTGTTTATACTTGTTCTTAAATTAGGTTCTACCAAAGTCCAAATAAGCTCTTTTTTTTCTCTCTCTCTTTTAGACCAGACAGGCTTTTTATTGTAATAAACATATTGTACAATCGACCATGTCATTTCTTTTTTGTCTTCTTCATTTTTAAGTTTTTCTATACCTTCTAAATAACTTTTGAAGAAAGAAAACCTATCTATGTCATTCATTTTTTGCTCCTCTCTTGTTTATTTTTTTTAACTTGATATTTAAATTTTTATTTATTAAAATATTTTTGAGGTGAATCTTATGGATAAAGATACTTTTATTTTTTTAATAATTATAAGTTTCTTTTTTATTTTTATATTTGGTCTTATTGCAGCATGTTTTATTGAAGATAAGATTGAAAAAGATCATGAATTAAAGAAACTTGGTATCTTAAAGCCAAATTCTAAAAAAATCAAAATTGAAACTGATTACAATGCTAAATTGAAGTATCAATTAAAATTCTGGTTAATCAACATTATGGCAGTATTTCTTATTTGTGTAATTTGTAAATTATTTGGATTTGGTATTTCTGATATCGTAAATTTGATTAAGCAATAACTTAATATCTACAAGCGTCACTGCAATAAATATCAATAAACTTATAATCAATGCTATTATGATAATGACTAAACCCATATACTTTTCCTCCCCACTTTTGACAAATTCAACAAAACATGTTATTATCTCGTTGAATTTTTGTTAATTAAATTCATTTTTGACTGATTTGTGTACCAGACATATCAGTCATTTTTTTATTTTCTTCTTTTAATCCCATTGCTTCTAAAAACCACCACTTGGCTACTTTTCCTTGTAAAAGTTCGCAATCAGGATATTTTTTTTTATACTTTTGATTTAAGTTACGTATTATTTCATATGCTTTATTTTCTTTTGCTCCTGTTATTTCCATAACATCTTGAGCATTATAATATTGCATAATGTTTCTTCCTTTCTGTGCTAACATGTTTTATATTTATAGTAGTTACAGCTACTATTTTTTATTTGTTTTACCTCTTTTTTCTTTTATAATAGATATTTAAGAAAGTGAGGTGTTTTAATGTTTTCTTTTATACAAAATTTAAGTTCATCTGATTGGATTGCATTAGCAACAATGATTATAACTGCAGGAACAGCTATTTCATCTATAGTTATTGCTATTGCTACTCTTAAACAAAATAATCAAATGATCGAAGAATCTACTCGACCATATATTGTTTGTTATAAAGATTCCATTGATATTAATAGTGCTACAGAATACTTAGTTATTGAAAACTTTGGCTCTTCTGCAGGAACAATTACAAATATGATTTATAACAAGGAACAATTAAAATCTTTATTCAAATACACTGCTATCGATTTAGATCTATTAAATTATTTTTCTAATATTACTCTCGTTCCACATCAACGTTACCTTTTTCCAATTAACACTAATGATGTTGAACCAAAAAATTTTATATTTGAAATTAGTTATACTTCTTCGAATAAAACATATCATGAAAAGTTTGATATTAACCTTTCACAGGATTATGCTGTTACTTTTAAAAAGCAAAACAAATCAAATCCGGAAAATGAAATTTTTACTATTTCAAATGCTATACAAGAATTTATTAGACGAAAATAACTTCGATTAAACCCAAAAGCCCAAGTATTATTCCAACAATCATTAAACTAATGCATCCTATTAACATACAATAAAGGCAAATGATTTCGATTTTTTCTTCTTCCATTATATTCTCCTAACTTGTTTCTTTTTGATCTATAGAATCTTCTGTTTCAAACAATTCATCTAATGTCATATATGGAAAATATTTTTTTTGTATTATTTTCATTTCTTTACTCTGCCAATCTCTTTTTCCAGAAAATCGTTCATTTAAAGTTTTACGGCAAATCCTTAAATCTTTCTCTAAATCTTCTTTTTGTACGTTTTTTCTTTCCATTTCGGCTTTTAAATTTCTAAACATTTCTTATCACTCCCTCCTATTTTTTGTTACCTTACTAGGTAACTTACAAACCAATCATATACCTTTCGAGGTATATTGTCAAGATGTTTTTTTACTTTTTAAGGTAACTTTTTTCTTTACTTTGTTTTTATTAAGATATATAATGAGTTTAAGAAAGGAGAACATGTATGAATTTCTTGCAAAAATTAGAGAGTTTAATGCAAAGTCATAAAATTGATAACTTGCATGTGCTTTCAGAAAAATGTGATATTCCTTATACTACTTTAAAAGGTTTTTATGATAGAGGAACCGAAAAAATACAAAGACTAACACTTAAAAAACTAGCTAAATTTTTTGGATGTACTACTGATTATTTAATATATGATGAAATAAAAGACCCTTTAATGGCATATCCAGATATTTGCAATACATCTAATAATTCTCATGTTAAATGGTTTAACAATGAAGATGAAATGATTAAATCTTTAGAAGAAGAATTTCAAAAAGATTTATTAGATCAATATAATGCCCTATTTGATAAAGATGACCGACTCACTGAAGAAGAAAAAAAATTTTTTATAAATTTCTTAACAGAAAAACATAAAGAAATTGATGAAAAATTAGATAAATAAAATAAAGAGGAAGCTATGCAGTATCAGCTTACTAGTCAAAGGAGTAAGTTAATGAATTTAAAAAATTTGATACTAGGTAATATTTCACAAGACGAATTATTAAACTATTATAATGCTACTGTTGAATATGTAACATTTCCTTACGAAAGGATTAGAGGTCTTGTAAATTATTATCGAGGTTACTATTTTATTTATATTAATAAGAACTTATCTTATTATAAAAAGAAAAAGACACTGCTACATGAATTGGCTCATATTGAACTAAATCAATTGTGTCAATCTAATAAAGATTTATTTGCTTTTTATATAGATAAATATGAAGATGAAGCAAATGAATATGTAAAAAATATAATGAAAGAAGTATAACATATATGAAATTGAAAATTATAAAACTTATTTGTTATTTTTGTTTTGTAATATCCATTTTTATGTTGATTATAAAAAAGACAGGCTATTGTATAGATTTTTTAGTTATTTCTATTATATTATTTTTAATCATACGTCAAAAAAAATTAAATTCAAACCAAAAAAATAAAATAAAAAAAAGTTATAAAGGAATTGAAAATATGAATAAAGAATTTATTTTTAAATCAATGAATGATGGAAAAACTATTGTTAAATTAAATAACAATAGTATTACAATTAGTAGACCTGGTTTAATGTCTAAATTTTCACATGGTTTTTCTGGAGAAAAAACAATTTTAATCAAAAATATTTCTTCAGTTCAAGTTAAAGAAGCTGGTATATCTAGAGGCTATATCCAATTTACAATTATGGGTTCTATCGAAAGAAAAAGTGGAATATTATCGGGAGCAAAGGATGAAAATATAATATATTTTGATTCATCCTTTAATAATAAAGAAATAAATAATCAAGCAAATAAAATCAAAGAATTTATTGAAAACTTTAATTCTGAAAAGCAAATAAATATTATTCAAAATAATGAAGATAATTATGATAAATTACTTAAATTAAAAAAACTTTTAGACGTCAATATAATAACACAAGAAGAATTTGAAAAAGAAAAACAAAAATTGTTATCCAATTAAAAAAGACTCATGCTGTAACATGAGCCAAATATAGAAAAAAACACATGTTAGCACACAAGGAATTTTTCTATGTCTAAAATTATAGCATAGATTATATTCCATTTCAAGAAATGGAGTGATATTTATGGACATGAAAGTTTATGAAAAAACAAGATATCAAAATATATATAGACATAAAAAGAATAAAAATTATGTAGTTATGATGAGTAATCCCATAAAGACTAGCATTAGTCGTATAGATAATAAAAAGATTCTTAAAATTGAAGAAGCACTTAAAATACGTGATAATATTCCAATTAAACAACAAAAAGCAATCGAAGCAATTCATAAAGACGATTTTGATAGTTTATGGGATAAATATATATATGATTGTAAATATATAAAAAAATATGGTTATAATACAATCAGTAGAAAACAAAAAGATTATAACAAATACTTAAAAGGAAAAATCAAAAAATATGTCAGCAAAACAAATAAAGAATTTTGGACAAAATTCATTGATGATTTAGAAACCACTTTAAAACAAAAAAATCATATAATGAAAATACTAAAAGCATTTTTTAATTGGTGTAAAAATGAAAAATATATTCTAAATAACCCTATGAAAGGAATTGAAAAATATAAAGTTGAAAATCAAGAAATGAAATTTTGGGTTCCTGAAGAATTAACAAAATTTTTAAAAACTTTAGAAATGGATATAGAATCTGATAATATTAGTTTAAGAAAAAAAGCTTATAGAATAAGAACCCTAACTATTGTCAATTTTAGTACAGGTGATAGAGTTGGAGAAACTAGAGCTTTAACTTTTGGAATGTTTGACAAAGAAAAATTAAAATTAAGCATCTTTCATTCAATAAATTATGATAGAAAATCAAATGATTTTTTATCAAGTACTAAAACTTATAATTCTCAAAGAACAATAGATATAACTGATAAAGTAATTAATGCAGTAGAAGACTATAGATTATTCTTAAAAAATGAACTAGGTTACGAAATAAATGATAACACCCTTCTCTTTTTTAACCACGATACAAAAAAACCACTTTGTGACACAACATTACGTAAAGATTTCCATTACTACTGTAAAAAAGCAGATGTTACAAAAATACGAATGTATGATTTACGACATACTTATGCAGCAACAATGATGGCTGAAGGAAAAGAAGCTTATATGTTTGGAAAACGTATGGGGCATCAAAGTATTAACACTACTATAAATAAATATGGACATTTATCAGAAAAAATAAAAAAGGAGGTAGCTCAATCAACTGATAAATATATATAAATTACAAATCGGAGTAATTTTGAGAGTAATTTTTAAATATTCCTTTTAAATAAAGGGATTACAAGGCTATTCATGTGTCCGTACTGGTCACCATTTTTAAAATAACACACTAATATAGTGTGCTTTTTTATTATGATTTATTAAAAAGTGTCTTTTAAATGTTTTTTTATTTTTTTAATTACATAATAATTATATATGAGTAATAATAGCATTGATTCTGAAACTTTAAAAGAAGTACAAGTTGAAGATTATATATGGATAATATATATTTTTTTAGCAATCTTTGCTATTATTTCAAATTATTATGAAAAAGAATATATAACCAAACATAATAAAAATAGCGAAAATATTTTTCGTACAATCAATACCGAAATATTCATTGTAACTTTTATTATTTATTTATATTTTGCATATATTAATTATAAACATATAAAAAGACTAGATCCTAATTCTAGCCCTAAACAAGTTTTACTTGCTAATGCTGGCTTTATAGCAGCTCTACTATTTTTAATTGCAGGAGGAATTTCCTTATTTATAAGTATTGTTGGTAATGATGAAGATGATTTTTTACTTAATTTTTTCTAATACTACGATAAATATTATGATTTTCTAATACTTGTTCTTTTAAATTAGCTAGTTCAGAAATATTTACCACTTGAAATCCTGCTGCATATAGTTTTGGCAGTAACTCCTCTACTGCTTCTACTGTTGAATCATATAAATCATGCATTAAAATAATATCCCCATCATGAACATTTTCCATTACATAATCAACAATGTAATTTTTATCTCGATGTAACCAATCCTCTGTATCTAAATCCCAAGTAATAAAAATCGTATCTAAGCTCTCTTTTATCTTATCATTTATAGCACCATATGGTGGTCTTGTATAAATTAGATTTTTTCCAGTAATATTATGATATATTTCTTTTGTTTTTTCTTCATCACTTAATAAATCATTTATCTTTTGTCTTTTCATACTTTTATGAGCATATGAGTGACTTCCTATTTCATTACCTTTATCTAAAACATTTTTCATCACACTTATTCCAGATTCCATCTTATTACCAACCATAAAAAATGTTGCATGAGCTTTATTTTGTTCTAATAATTCGACTATTTTATTAGTTTTATCTCCACCTGGGCCATCATCAAAAGTTAAAGCAACAGCTTTTTTATTTTTATTAAAATTATAGCCATTTTCATTTTGATATTCTTTATTCAAAACAAATGAAAAATCTAAATATTCTTTTACTTCATTAAAATCTATAGTTAAAAATAATTCTTCTTCTATAACTGGCTCAATAACATAATTTTCGAAATAAATAATTAGTTTATCGTTTTCAATCTTATATACTTTATTACCATTATTTACAGTTAATATATCTGCTATAAATTTTGGATACTTTAAATATATAAGTTCATTAATTTTTTTAGAAAAATCATTTCTTTTATTTTCTTTAATAAAATCTTCAAAATTTGATTCCTCTCCAGTTGTAGCATTAATGAAATAACTAAACACTTTATTATCACTAGAAAATTCTAAATAAATAAATTTATCATCTACTTTTTTATTTACTTCCATTTTTTTCTCTTTATTATCATTAATAATTTTTTCAATATTATCTTCTAATTTTCTTTTTGTATTAAATACAAAGACACTTTCTTTCATTTCTTTTTTTGCGTCCAAAAAAAGAAAACCAAAAATTAAAATAAATATTGGTAAAATTTTTATCCAACTACTTTTCATAAACATCACACTTTTAGTATACCAAAAAAATAGCGCTTTTACGCATTATTTTTGTATAATTCCTTATAAATAGCACTATTTTTTAAAAGTTTTTGATGAGTTCCTGATTCAATAATTTTTCCATTATCCATAACATGAATAATATCTGAATCTACTATAGTTGATAAACGATGAGCAATAGTAATAATTGTATGATTTTTAGAAATTTCTTTAATAACTTCGATAATTTTTTCTTATGGCTCATTGTCAAGAGCACTAGTTACTTCATCAAACAAAATCACTTTACTATTCTTATTAATCGCTATTCTTTGTTTCTGGCCTCCAGAAAAAATTAACTTTTCCCTCACCAATAATAGTATTGTATTTATGAGGCAAAATCCAGATAAATAACCATATGCGACTCCAATTAAGCAACTAAATAAAGTAAATATAACAGCCAAAATAATATTTTTCTTTTTTTTCAAAATAAATGATTTTAAAAACAATATAATTTCTTTAATTTTCATAAAAATCAACTTCCGAAATAAATTTATCAAAAAAAAGGCATTTTAATACCTATTTTCGACTTGGAGAACTATTTTTTTCACAAAAATCAATAGTGTCTCTTAAATTTTCTATCATTAAAGATTTAATATTTTCAAAAAAAGATTCAAAATTTACTGCTTCATCTCTTAAATGACATATTTCATTACACAAAATTTGTGAGCGACTAATAGTACTATCATTATCTTCTATAGTAGCTACACCAATATATTCATTATAACTATAAGCTAATAAATTTGGAACTCCAAAATTTATCTTAGGAAATTGATTTTTGATGCTTTTAATAGCAAAAATATATTTAAAAAAATCTTCATCACTAGTATATATAACAACATTGTCTGAACGTCTATGCTTATCTTCTGCATCTATTTTAAAATTATATTTAATTTCTAATTTATCACACAATTTTAAAAGAAGTATAGAAAAATAATGTAAATTATAATTATCAATAGATAAATAGATTTTTCTTGTTAAATCATTTTTTGGTTGTTCATTTTGAATAGTTGAATAATAAATACGCGTCCAACCATAATCATGGTTTAATAGCTTTTTAATTCTTCTGATTATTCTTTCATGTACAGTGTCATTTGGAAGAATTTTACTAGGGGCTGGAATATTTTTGGATTTACACATTTCGGCACAAAAATCTTCAAAAGAACAACCTTGATTAATTTCAAACGAAATATTTTTTAAAATTTTTTTTATTCCTGTAGCTCTATTTATACGATAAGCACATTCATAAAATAAAATAAACATCAAATTATCATTAAAAGGAAGTTGTTCATCATCTTTTTCAACACATATAAAAGCTTTATATAATTTATCAGAATTATCAAAAATATCTGAATTTCTTTCATTGTATAAAAATTCTTTTAATCTATCAAAATTTGTATCCACTAAAATCACCTTTATCAAAAATATTTTATTATTAATTTAATTCATTACTCTTTTAAACATTCTTTCTAAGTCATATGTTGAAAATTTAATAATTGTTGGTCTCCCATGAGGACAATTATAAGGATTATCACACAAAACAAGTTCTTGTAATAACTCTTCAGCAGCTTCATTACTAATTCGCATATTAGCTTTTATACTCATTTTACAAGCTAGAGTTATAGCAATGTTTTCATTAAATTTAACTGGATCAAATTCGCCTTTATTTTGAATAATTAAATCTACGATTTTTCGAATAGATTCTTCTTCATATCCAGTTTTTAACCAAGTAGGATGTTCTTTAAAAATATAAGTATTTAAACCAAATTCTTCTACTTTAAAGCCCATTTTAAATAAAATCTCTAAATAATTTTTTAAACTTAAAAATTCGCTAGGAGATAATTCAATCGTTATTGGAAATAAAAGAGATGTTGTTGTTATTTCTTTTTCTTTTAAACATTTTAAAAAGCGTTCATAATTTATTCTTTCTTGAGCTGCATGTTGATCAATCATGTATACCCCTTCTTCGTTTTGAGCGATAATGTAAGTTCCATGAGCTATTCCAACTGGATATAATACCAGCCTTTTTAGTTCTTCATTAATAACTATTGGCTCTTCTTTTTTTTCTGCTTCAGCATATGAAAGATCCATAACAACTTGTCTACTCCCTGAATAATCATCCTCTTTATTTTCTTTTATAAAGTTTTCTATATATTGATCTTTTATTTCGTTATATTCTGGTTTTTTAATAGCATCGGGAATAAGCAAACTTTTATATAAAACCTCTTTAATATTATTATAAATAAGATCATATAATTCATTTATTTTTGACATTTTAATATCTTGTTTAGTAGGATGAATATTAACATCAATAAGTGTTGGATCAGCATTTATTTTTAGAACTATAATTGGATACTTAGTATCAGGTTTATATGTATAATAAGCATCATTTATAGCACGATTAATATCATTATTTTTAATTACCCTATCATTTACCATCGTAATGAAATGATTACGATTAGATTTTAGTATCTCTGGTTTACAAACAAAGCCATATAAATCAAAATCATCATTACTGGATTCTATTTCTAGCATTTTTGAAGAAACATTTAAACCATAAATTTCATGAATACATTTATGTAAGTTACCGCTCCCTGTTGTTTTTACTAAAACTCGTTCATTATTAGTAAGAGTAAAGGATATTTTATCGTGTGATAAAGCTAATTTTTCGATTAAAGAAACACAATTGGCTAATTCATAACTTTCATTTTTTAAATACTTTAATCGTGCTGGTGTATTATAAAATAATTCTGAAACAGTAATACATGTTCCCATACGAGCATCTGTTTTTTCTTGCTTTAATATTTTTCCGCCTTTTATTTCAATAAGTGTTCCAATATCTCCACTACAGGTTTTTAAAGTTACTGAACTTACACTAGCAATTGAAGGAAGAGCTTCTCCTCTAAACCCGAGTGTATCAATAAAGAATAAATCATCATCATGAAGAAGTTTGCTAGTAGCATGTCTAGAAAAAGCAAGTAATGCATCATTATAATCCATACCAACTCCATCATCTAAAACTTGGATTTGTTTAAGACCTCCATCACTTAAAGATACTACAATACTTTTGGCAGAAGCATCGATACTGTTTTCAACAAGTTCTTTAACTACACTTGAAATTTTTTCAACTACTTCACCAGCCGCTATTTTATTAGCTAAATTTTCGTTCATTATTTTTATTTTACTCATATTTTTACTACCTTTCAAAAAAAGAATTACGAATTTCTAATAAATTTTTATTTTTTAAATAAATATTTAATGAAGCACTACTTTTACTAGTAATAAACCCTAATCCTTTAATAACTAAATCCTGATTTCTTTTAATTTTCAAATTTACTCGTTCTAAATTCTTCAGTTGATTATTTTTTTCATAAACCTTTTTTATTTCTAATAAATTACTCATATAAATAGTTAAATTAAATTTATCACTTGTATTTTCAATCCTTAGAACGCCTTCTATTATAATACTAGCCCCTTTTTTTAACTGATAAGTTAAAGGTTTTATAAAAGTTTTTGGATTTGTCTTTTTTATAAATAAAATATCATTCTCATCATATATAGTATCTTGATAAAGAATTCCTGGGCTATCAATAATAGTTAAATTATTTTGAAGATTTATTTTAATAAAGTCAATAGTAGTATTAGGAGCTAAACTAGTTGTAATACTTGATTCACTATTTAATTTATTAATTAAAGAACTTTTACCAGAATTCGTATATCCAACTAAATAAGCTTCATTAATATTTTTTTCTTCCATAATAGAACTAATAATTTGGGTATTTTGATTTTTAATAACACTGATAAATACTATTTCTTCTTTTATATCGTATTCTTCTTTTAACCAGTTTTTAATATTTTCTTTCTTTATATACTTAGGAATAAAGTCTACTTTACTAATAATTAAGCATTTAGATATATTTATTTTTTTATAACTTTCTATAATTTCAGTATTTATATTTAATAAATCACACATGAAAAATGCAAACTTTCCTTTTTGGTTAATTGTGTCTAAAACATCTTGATTTTTAGGCAAGTCTACTAATTTTAAATCATTATAATGTAAAATGCGAAAACATCTTTCGCAAAGATTTGTTTTATTATACTTATCGTTAGGTATATATCCTAAATCATTTTTATTCTTTGTTTGTAATATTACTCCACACCCTATACATCTACTCATAATACTTACCTACTTTAAATAAATTTTTTTTGGCTAAAATATTAAATATTTTTTTTTCAATTAATCGGTTAAATTTAGTTATTTTATAATCTATGGTACTAATAGGATTAACTAAAATACTTAAAAAGCCCATTTTATTAGCTCCTAAAATATCAGTAAGTAACTGATCTCCAATACATGCAATTTCATTATCTTTAAAGCCATAAATACTAACTATTTTCTTATATTTTTTCTTTAAAGGTTTATTACTAAGACAACAAGAATCGACATTTAATTTTTCTTTAAATGGTTCTACTCTAGATTTATTAGCATTAGACATAATAATTAATTTAAATCCTAAATAGTCTAAATCTGAGAACAAATCTTTTATTTCTTTATCAGGAATTGGAATATTTACTGGAGCAATAGTATTATCTAAATCAAAAATAATACATTTTATTCCACGATTCTTTAATGATTTATAATCAACATCATATATACTTTTTTGATAAATATCGGGAATAAATTTGTCCATACTTCCACCTCTAACAAAAGTATATCATAAAATCCGAAAGAATTATTTATCTAAAAGAAAAAATTTTTATTTATTACTAAAAAAATGCTAAAAAGATTAAATCAAATTAGCATTTTTTATTAAACTTTTATTTTATTCAGCTTTCAAGGTAAATGGTGAAGTACTTGAACCATTAATTTCACCTGTAATTAATATATTAGATTTTAAATATATAACTGGCTTAACATAATATTCATTATTTGGTTCTCTATAATACACATCTTTAAATATTTCCAATATATTATTAGAGCCCATTCTTATCATTGTAAATTGGTGAGTAAGTGGTTTATATAACCAATCATTGCTATAACAATCTTCTTTTTCATACCAACTGCTAAGTTCATAATTTAAGCATTCTTCTCTGTTAGTTGTTTCTCCCCCATTTGTTGCATATCCATAATCACTTGGATACATTAATCCTACTTCTCCAATCCATTCTTTTTTAATAGCTTCATATGAATAAAATTCTTTTGTTAGAGTGTTTTGAAAATCTAATATACTATTTATATTTACATTTATAGTCCACATAGATGAACTTATCATTTCCTTTGCTTCTGCAGTCAATCCTATACTGTTAAAAGAAACTGAACTTTCTGTAAAACTATTTGTTGTTGCTTGTTCAGGTCTATAACCTGTTGTTCGATCCCAATAACTTCCTGAATTTCTATATATTTTATATCCTTTTTGATCCAAAACATATCCATCATTATCTATAGTGTAATTAGCTGGTATTCTATCACGCGGATTCAACATCATCATTAATTGACTATCATTCCATTTGTTACTTCCCCAATTAGCTGTTGATGAGCCTACTCCTATTTGTTTTTTATCCCAATAAAATTTCCCAATACTTTCGCTTCTTATTAATTTGACTTTATCATCTTTGGTTCCATCTGGATTCTCTATATCTTTCATTACTCCTATTATTCGCCATAACTCCCCATTAAATGATACATAATTGTTTGGATCTTTCCCAATGTATCTTAAATTACCAAAGTCATCTTCTACTAATTCACTTGAGTTTAAATTTCTTAAATATTCTATCAAATTTGTTCCATTTTTAAAATCAATACTACATTTTATTTTGACATTATTATTGGGGCTTATGTTTACTAATCCCCATAATTCTTCACTAAATTCAGCAGTAGCTCCATTTTCACACACAACACTATTTACTTTATATCCACTTGATTTTAAAGGAAATGCCTCTGTTGTTTTTTCTCCATTTACTGTGAATGCTAATTCAATATCTCCACTACTAAAATTAGGTATCTTTCCCCTTAGTATATTATAACTTTTTGTTTCTTTATATAAGGCATAACTCCTATATACTATTATACCCCCCCCCCAGGATGGCTATTGCCCCTAGAGCTAGGAGGGTATTTTTTAATCTTTTGTTTTTCTTGAAACTTTTTAATTTCATTTTTTATCCCTCTTCCTATTGTTTTGATTATATCATTTATCATCTTTCTTAACAATAAGAATTTTTTTATTATTTATTAATAATATTTTTCATATATTCATTAAATTCTGCTATTTTATTATCCTGATTAAAAAAAGGAAAACCTAAAATAAAATATTCATAATCATCTTTAAATTTTTTTATAGAAATAGCTTTATTGTTTAATTCTAATAAAAATTCTTCTTTTTTCTTATCAAGCAATAATAAATGAGTTCCTTTAGCTTCAATAAAAATTTGATATTGTTTTTTGTTTCTTTCATCAACTAAAATTAAAATAAAATCTGGTTCAAATCTTTCACCTTTAGAAAAAGAATATATTGGTAAAGTTCTTTCATTTCTTATTAAATAAATTTCTGCGTACTTTTCTTTTAATTCTTTAACAAATTTACTAAAATACTTAACTAATTTTTTTTCTTCTGTAGTCCCATAATTATCATTATAAACATACCAATCTTCATTACTTAAATCCATTCTATAAGAATCATCATTAACCATATTTTGGGATATCCCTATACTATCCTCATACGGATTAGTAATATTAATAATTTTATTTATAAATATTTCATTAAATCTTTTAGCTTGAAAATTATTTGAGCCTTCATAAACTTCTTCTAATGTAATTATATTATCCTTAAGTTTATCAAAAATACTGTAAAGAGCTTTATTTATTAAATAATTATTTGGTTCTTTATAAATAGATTTTATTATAAATTTTATATCTCCCAAATAATTTTGGGAAGTAATAAATTCTTTTGTTGAAGTTAAATTAGGAAAATAAGTTTTTAAATTAGAAAATTTAAAAACATTAAATTTTCTTAAAATACTTAAAACTAAATTATAATTAGTATTAGCAAGCGAACTAATAGTAAAAGATTTTTCAAATTTGTTTTCCTCTAAATTTAAATAGTCTAATTTTTCATCAAAAAGGTTTTCTTGTTTAGTTTTCCCTAAATCATAAATAAATTCAAATATTTCATTTTTAATATTTTGTGGAATTGATTTGATTTCTTCTCTGGATTTTAACATTTTTTCATTACTAAATATCCAACCATTTTTATAAAAATCTGAATTTTTAAAATTATTTTTTAAAGTATATTGAACAGAAATATTTTCTTTAGGAATAATCCCTGTTTCCTTTAAAGCTATTTTCAATTCAGATATATATCGTGACTCCATCTGACAATGATATAATAATGTTTCACATATTCGTAATGGATTTTTTATATCATCATCATATTTTCTGATAAATCTTTTTTCGCCATTATTAAGAGAAAATGGGCAGTATCTTGCACCTCTACCTATTAACTGAGCTTCTTGAATAGTTTTCTTGCCTGGTTTGCCATTATTTCCATCACGTGTTTCATAAAGTCTAACAATATCAAATAAATTTAAAACATCCCAACCTTCATCAAGCATTTTAACTTCAAAAATTGTTCGAAATAAATTGCTCTTATCTTCTAAAGAATTTACTATTAATTGCACATCCTCTAAAGTTTCTTTACTGTTAACTATTAAACATTTATCTTTTGAAAAATCATCTTTTAATTCTTTAATTAGATTATCAATACTTATATCAAAATTTTCAAAATAGGCAAACATATCAACTAAAATTTTACTTGTTGAGTTTTCCTTAATTTTTAATATTTCTTCCTTGGTTAAATTTTTGATAATTCTTATAAACTCTTTATAATTCTTTTTACAATTATCAATATTATCTGATTTAAATAAAACAACAGGTTTTATATCAATTTTATTTAATTGAAATAGTTTTAAACGGTATTGACTAATAAGAATAGCTTGAAGCATTTTGGTTTTTAAATCAACATTACTTTGAAGCGTATCAACTTCTTTAGAAAAACCATCTTCACGAAATCGACTTAAGGGATAATTATAAATAATTTTATTTTGATACTTTTCTTTTATATTGGGATTATCTAAATCACAAGTAGCTGTAAATTCTAATAAAATATTCTCTTTATTAGTAGAAAGTAACAAATTATCAACTGTATGCTCCCAGGAGTGTTTTAAATCTTCTTCTTCACTTGATAATTTAGCATTTGTTAAAGCATTTATATGATGGGCTTCATCAGAAATAAATACAGTTTTTTCTAATTTAAAATCATCTATAGATAATCTATTTTCTTTAACAAAACTTATGTCATTATGTAATCCTTGGATAGTGGTAAAACAAATATTAATATCTTCTTTGTTTACTCCTTGAAAATTAGTAACTTCTCTAACGTTAATTTTTTTAGAGTCAATTTCAATATAATCATTGAACAAATATTTACTAGACTGTTTGTTTAAAAAGTTATCTTTTGTTTTTTCTAGAATAGTTGTAGAATTTACAAAAAAAAGAAAATTTCGATATCCTTGTTGATATAAATATAAAATAAGTCCAGCCATCATTAAAGTTTTTCCGCTTCCTGTTGCCATATGAAAAAGAAGTTGAATAGGCATTTCTTTTAAATTTTCATTTGTATAATAAAATATAAAATTCTTAAATGCATCAGTTTGGTATTTTCTTAGTTCAAATTTTTGATTTAAATTATTTTTTATAATATTAGGTAGTTCGATGTTAATATTAGTATATTTTTTTAAAGTATCTATTGTTTCATACAAATAGTTATTCATTATGATCACCATAAAATGAATAATTAAATTTTTTATCTTCAGAACTTACTTGATAATCTTTATCTTCAATATCAGAATAATTTACATAAAGCATATTTTTATCTAAAATATTTATTAAAAACTTCTTTTGATTTTTAAGTTCTAACTTTTTAAATTCTTCAATACTTTTTAAAATATTATCCATACTTAACATATTATTTATATAAGCATTTTTTATTATTTCATTAAATAAATTAGTTATATTTTTCTTAGTTTTTTCATGAGTTATTTTATCAATATATTTTTGATTATTACTCATTACTTCCATACTTAAAAATGTTCCTCCCCCAGACCAATTAATTTCGGAAGAAATTCCACTTGTTTCGCCATTTATAACATCTTTCATTCGATTAAGCGATTTAGAAAAATGATTGTCTAATTGTTCAATTCCAATATATTTTCTTCCTAATTTATGAGCAACGGCACATGTTGTTCCGCTTCCTAAATAAGCATCTAAAACGATATCATTTTTATTTGTTGCTATTTCAATAATTCTTTTTATTAGTTTTTCTGGTTTTTTACCTCTATTTAATTTAACATTTCCTTCACGCGCTATTCCTTCCCATGCTAAATCGTCCCAAAATGTAGTTAAACGTCTTGCTGGAACACATTCACCATTAATATTTTTAAATACTTTTGAATAAAACAATACAATTTCACCATTTAAAATATATCTTTCATTACCTTTAGAATCTTTATCAATGTATATTTCATCTTTACGTTCTAATGATTTTTGTAGTGCTCCTTTTAATTCATTGCCTGGTTTATTAGGATTAAATGTTCTAAAAACTGAATCTTTATTAGTAAGAGCAATAATAGCTTTTTCTTTATAAAGAATTTTTTTATATTCATCGCCATATTTTTCTTTTACTTTGCGCCATGTACTATTATTATAAGGTTTTTTTATTCCTAATCTCTCATATGCTAAGTATGTTATATTGGTATACTCTAACTTTTTTAAATCAGTCATTATGTATTTATAATTTTCATCATAATCTTTTTTTATATACATATTATCTTCATTAAAACAAGTTTTTTTATAATTTTTATCTTTAATATATATTAGTAAATTCTCTGTATTAGATATTAGTCCAGGATTAACATCCCCAAATCCCCCTTGAGATGCAGATGTTTGAATAGATACCTTATCAAAAGAATTATCACGTCCAAATACTTCATCCATTAAAACACTTAAGTAAGCTTGCTCATTATCATCAATACTTATGAATATTAAACCATCTGGTTTTAATAATTTTTTAGCTATTTCTAATCTATTTTTCATCATAACTAGCCAACTACTGTGTTTAAAAGAATCGTTGTATGGAACATAATCACTATTGGTATTATATAAGACATCCCAATAAATACATTTGATTTTTCCTTCATAAACAGGTAGTAAACTTGCTAAAACTAATAAATTATTGCCTTTAATTAATAAATTATCTTCAAGATTAAAATTATTATATTTTTTTATTCCATCTTTTGTATGATAATTAATATTTGTAAAAACTTTAGGATCTAATAAAACATCTATCTGGTCACTTGCAAGAGATTCATTGTAAAATATCTCATCTCTTTTCTCATTTTCATCTGTTGAATCGAATTCTAGTAAACAATCTTTATAGGGAAATGTTAAAACAACATCATTTTTATACATTAAATATTCATCATTAGTAGTCGCTAAATGAATCTTATTACCATATTTTGTATAATTATTAGGCAGAAACTCTTTATTATTTATCATCCAGCTAAATTCTACTTTATCAAAAATATAATTATCTCCTACTTTTTTAAAAAACTTTTCTCTGATTATTTCATTTTCAAATAATAAATCTATTAACGATGAATCCATTTTTAAAGCATACTCTTTGATTTTATTTTTCAATAAAATTCCTTCATTAGATATGAATCTCGAATCTTGTTGTAAAGTATTAATTAATACATCATAAAAACTACCTTTCATAATCCACCTCTATATCTAATTTTATCATGAAAACGATATTGAGGGAGAAAAAACTAATTATAAACACTTAAAAATGCTAATCATTTTATAATTAGCATTAAATATTTATTTCAAAATAAATGGATTACTATTTGAACCATCATTTCCTTCATCAATTATCAATTGCGAATCAAGATATACAACTGGCCATACTTTATAACTATTTTCATATGGATAATTACTACTAATAGCTCCTTCCAATCCTAAATAGTATACATACACATATGTAGTAATACTATTATGCATTAACGTCCATCTTAAATTATTTCTGAACAACCAGTTATTGTCTTTACAATCACTAAAATTTCCCCAATCTGATAATGTAAGATTTACTAAGCACCCATTTCTACTTGTAGTATCTCCACCACTTGTTGCATATCCATAATCACTTGGATACATTAACCCTACATTCCCAATCCATTTTTTTTGATGAGAAGCTAAATGTACCTGATTACCTCTTTCCGCTTTATAAAACTCACTTATATTTTGCTTGACGGCATTAGTTCCACCTAAATTCCATACTGAGGTACTTATCATTTCTTTAGCTTCATTTGTTAATCCATTACTTGTAAAATCACATAATACCATCGTCCCTTGATATCCTTGCGGACAATTTTCTTTAGATCTATTATAGTACGCTCCCTCATTTAAAAAATTCATTAAACTACTTTTTGACCAATCACTAGTTGAAGCTGAAAAACTAGCCCATGCAAATGAGCCTATATTTTCACTTCTTATTAATTTGACTTTATCATCTTTGGTTCCATCTGGATTCTCTATATCTTTCATTACTCCTATTATTCGCCATAACTCCCCATTAAATGATACATAATTGTTTGGATCTTTCCCAATGTATCTTAAATTACCAAAGTCATCTTCTACTAATTCACTTGAGTTTAAATTTCTTAAATATTCTATCAAATTTGTTCCATTTTTAAAATCAATACTACATTTTATTTTGACATTATTATTGGGGCTTATGTTTACTAATCCCCATAATTCTTCACTAAATTCAGCAGTAGCTCCATTTTCACACACAACACTATTTACTTTATATCCACTTGATTTTAAAGGAAATGCCTCTGTTGTTTTTTCTCCATTTACTGTGAATGCTAATTCAATATCTCCACTACTAAAATTAGGTATCTTTCCCCTTAGTATATTATAACTTTTTGTTTCTTTATATAAGGCATAACTCCTATATACTATTATACCCCCCCCCCAGGATGGCTATTGC
>CANPJT010000002.1 GCA_947574255.1 uncultured Mycoplasmatota bacterium | reverse complement strand
AACAGATTTATCCCAAAATTTAATAGAATACTTAACTAGTTTAGAATCAGAAGAGCTAGTAGAAGATGACTTTGGTAATTTAAGATATATAGGAGCAAACCCTAACAATTATGTATCATTTAATAATGAATTATGGCGAATAATAGGAGTAATGAAAGATATAGAGAATCCAGATGGAACTAAAGAAGATAAAGTTAAGATAATAAGAAGCGAAAGTATTGGGAATTTGACTTGGAATAGTAATGGAAATAATAATTGGAGTACAGCTTCGTTAAAAGGTATATTAAATGAAGGAGCATACTATAATAGAATAAGCGGCGATTGTCCATATGGAAATAGTGGAGCAACAACACCATGTGATTTTAGTGAGACAGGGTTAACAAATGAAGCTAAGAATATGATAAGTGAATCAGTATGGAAGTTAGGTGGTAAAAATGAATCATTTTCGACAGTAAAAGAATTTTATGAGGTCGAAAGAGGAGAAAACGTACCTGATGATCATGCAACAAAATGGACAGGGAGAGTTGGATTGATATATCCAAGTGATTATGGATATGCGACTAAGGGAGGTTCTACAGTAAGTAGAGAAATTTGTATAACTACTTCATTAAATAATAATTGGAATAGTGAATGTATAGAAAATGACTGGGTATGGTTAAAAGATAAAACTCAATGGTCAATTACACCTGTCCAATCTAATAGTCTACTTGCTTTTGATATAAATTATTGGGGATCATCTGGAGGAAATCATGTTACTTATGATAAGGATGTAAAGCCTGTTGTTTATTTAAATTCAAATATTACAATTAAGAACGAAAATGATGGTTCAAGTGAAAAACCATTTATATTAAAATAGATATATTTTATTAATATTAAATGAGAATTATTGACTTCTCATTTTTTCTTTATGTAGCAATTGAAAAATGGCTTTTGGACAGAAAGATATTTTGTAAGTACTGGTGACCACCATTTAGGAAGATATTTCAGAAGACTATGTGATTATCAAGGAGTAAAGCAGCTTAATAATTTTGGTCTTATGTACCTTAGCGAAATACCACATCTTCTAGTCATGGATTTTTATTTTAAAATTGAAAGTTATTATTTTTTGGACAACCAGGTTCTAAATAACTTAATTTCCTTTTTAATTCTAATATTTCTGGATTTATAAATCTTTCAAAATCATATGCTTTTTCACCTAATTTTTTTAAATTACTTTTATTTTTACTAACTTTAAAGAATCTTAATACTTCATCAGGTAAATTGTAAGAAGTAAAGATTTTATAAAACTCATGATATCCATACATTAAAATAATTTTTGAAAAATTAATTTCTAAAATTAAAGATAAGCATTCAATATACATTTTTATAATATCAGTATATTTATTATTACCATAACTTTGTAAAGCATTTAAATAGTAGTAACAATAAATAGGTGTAAAAATTTCTTTTGGCTTTCTAAAATTATCTAAATCACTTATATATGCATTACCATCATTAACAAGAAGATTTTTAGAATGAATATCTCCCACAATAAGATACTGATGCAAAAATTTTAATCCATTAAAAAAATCTTTAGCATATTTTAATTTTTTTTCATAAGGAATATCTAGTTTATAAAGAGAAACTAAAGTTTTTGCATTATTTAAAAATTGCATACGATAAGCAGTTTCGTATTTTTTATTATTATCTTCATTTAAAATTTGCACTTCTTCTAATGGTTTAATTACGTTTTTATGATCAGGAATTTTAGTTAAGTAATCAACATTTTTATGAATATCTTCAGTTGTTGCTTTAATTAACGTAGAATCATTTTCAATAAAAATATCTCCTCCTTGATGAAAATTAGAGCCAATATTTAACTTATTCATTTGTTTTAATTCAGTATTAGTTATGGTCATTTTTAAATTCCACCTTTTAAGTAATAAGTACTAAATATACTAAATCTTTTTATGTGATTTGTCAATTAAGAATGGAACGCCAAAAATTTCTTATAATTCGACTTTTTTTGCATTATTTATGCAGTAATCTATAAAAAGAGGTGTTTGATATTGAAAATAAAAGTATTTGATGAATCTCATGAAAGGGACCTAGAAAACTCAATAAATGCTTTTCTAAGTAATACAAATAGTGATATAATTGATATTAAGTATCAAGTTGCTATAGGAATTTGTGGGGAAGAACAAATTTATTGTTTTTCAGCTATGGTAATTTATAGTGCAAAAGAATGAGTGGTTTAAAGTGAAGAAAAGTGGCTTTTTAGAAGGAACAATCATTGCTACATTAGCAATTATTATTACTAAGATAATGGGAATGCTTTATGTTATTCCTTTTTATGCCATGGTTGGAGAAAGAGGTAGTGCACTTTATGCTTATGCTTATAACATATATATTATATTTTTAGATATATCAAGTGCAGGGTTACCAATTGCCATAAGTAAAATAATTAAAGAATATAATACTTTAAAATTATATGATGCTAAAATGCGGGCTTATAAAATTGGTAAAAGAATTATCACGATTTTATCAATTAGTATTTTTACTATTTTATTTATTTTTGCTAAAAATATTGCATCTTTAATTTTAGGAGATTTAAGTGGTGGAAATACGATCGAAGATGTAACATTTGTTATAAGATCTGTTTCTTTTGCAATTTTAGTAGTTCCTTATTTGAGTGTTTCTAAAGGCTTTTTACAAGGGCATAATATTATTAATGTTTCATCTATTAGCCAGGTTTTAGAACAAATAGGTAGAATTATGGTAATTTTAGGAGGAAGCTATATTGCAATAAATATCTTTCATTTATCATTAAGAACTACCATTGGAATCGCTGTGTTTGGGGCTTGTGCTGGAGGAATAATTGCAATTGTATATATACTTTCAAAAATGCAGAAAAATAAAAGTGAATTAGGCTTCAATGAAAAATTTAAAAAAGATAAGATTACTAATAAAGAAATCTCTAAAAAAATAGTAACTTATGCTATTCCATTTATCATTATTGCTATAGCAGCATCTATTAATAATTTCATGGACATGGTAATGATTTTAAGAACATTAGAAAATATGGGGCTTAAAACTACAACAATCGAATTTGCAACAACTGCTATAACTACATGGAGTGCTAAAATTAGCATGATCGTAAATTCTGTAGCATTAGGAATGACTACTAGCTTAATTCCTACTATAGTAGAGGCATATACTTTAAAAAAATGGGATGAAGTAAATAATAAAGTCAATAAAGCATTACAATTTATCTTAATTATTTGTATTCCAATGTGTGTTGGTTTATCTTTATTATCTAAAAGCGTTTGGAATGTTTTTTATGGTTATAGCACACTTGGACCAACTATTTTTTCCATTCACATTTTTGTATCATTATTCTTTAATTTATTTACTATCACATCATCAACTCTTCAAGGGTTAAACAAATTTAGTACAGTATACAAAAGTACAATAACAGGATTTATTACTAATATGATTTTAAATATTCCTTTAATGTATCTATTTAAATATTTAGGATTTGCTCCATATTTAGGAGCTATATTTGCGACTGCATCAGGTTATATAGTAGCATTTATAATTGCTTTAAAAACTTTAAAAAAAGATCATAAATTAGATTATAATGATACAATTAAAACATTTTTTAAGATATTACTTCCAACAACTGCTATGATAATAATTGTAATATTTGTTAAAATATTAATTCCTGTTCCAATTAATAAAATTTTTAATATATTTTATATAGCTTTTGTTAGTATAATTGGGGCTATAACATACTTAGTAATATCTTATAAAATGGGTTTATTACAACATGTTTTTGGGAATGTTTATTTAAATAAAATAATAAAAAAACTTACACTTGGTAAGTTAAGTATTTAAAGCATATACATATTTGTAGTATTATCAAAATTTTCCGTAGTAACAACGCCTTTAGATTCTAATTTACTAATTCTAGCATCTAAACGATTTATTTGGCGTTCAATTTTGGCAAGTCTTGATTCTAAATCACTCATATAATCATTTGAGCTATTATTATTCATTGTGGTATTAGGCATTGGTCCAGCATAAAAACTTTGGCTTGCTTGACTACCAAAACCATTATTCATTGGATTTGGCATTCCAAAATTTGGCATACTTCCATAACTTGATTGAAATCCAGATTCATTAAAAAATGTATTACGATCTTTTTTCATTAAAAACACTCCCTTTATGTTAATAATATATGTTAAATTTTAGAAAGTAGTGATATTTGTGCGACTAAGAAAAGTAAAAAATGCAAAAGAAATAATAGATAATTGTCCATATATAATTTCAAATCCCGATAAATATAAAGGGAAATTTTCTCATATTTTTAATAATAATAATGAAATTCATTTAGAAATAGGAATGGGAAAAGGGCAATTTATTTATGAAATGGCTTTAAAATATCCAAATATTAATTTTATAGGTGTTGAAAAATATGAAAGTGTTTTAGTGCGTGCTGTTGAAAAAATTATGACTAGGCCTTTAGAAAATCTACGATTAATAAATATAGATGCTAAGAATTTAAATAATGTATTTGATCATGAATTATCTTGTATATATTTAAATTTTTCTGATCCATGGCCTAAAAAACGTCATGAACTTCGCCGTTTAACTAGTAAAAATTTCTTAGAAATTTATGAAAAATTATTTAAAGGGCAAAAAAGAATAATTCAAAAAACTGATAATATTATTCTTTTTGCTAGTAGTTTAAAAAACCTTAATAATTTTGGCTATTATTTTGAAAAGGTATCTTTAGATTTAGCTAATACAGACATTTTTAATATCGAAACTGAATATGAACAAAAATTTAAGAATTTAGGGTTTAAAATTAATTACTTAGAAGCAACCAAAAAATAAACATATTTTATTTAACTTAAACAACGTATCATATTTGATACGCTTTTTTTGAATTGTCTTGAAAAATTAAAAAAATAATACTATAGTGAATGTATAATATAAGGAAGTGAACAAAATGTTTAGCAAATTTTTAGAAGAAAAAAGAATAATTGAACAAAATGAAAAGTCATGTAAAAAACCATATAATTTTAGTAATAAAATAAATAAAAAAGCGCAAAAAGCTTTAATAGATATCGATCAAAATCGTAACCATTCTTTAGCAATTGAACTTTTTAACAGAAATAAAAATAACTTAAATAAAACTGCTTTATTATATCGAGGAGTAAAAATAACATATTATGAAATGTTTAATGAAGCATATAAATATGCTAAGTCATTAAAAGCCTTAGGATTTAAAAAGGGAAGTGAAATACCTATTTGTATAACTAATACCCCTGAATTTATTTATATGTTTATAGCGTGTATGTTTATTGGAGCTAAAGCTCATATCGTAGGAGATTGGTTTGATAAAGATTATTTAACCAATATTTTAAATAAAACTAAAAGTAAAATAATGTTTATTGATGATATATCATATGAACAAATAAAAGATTCTATTAATGCTAGCAGCATAGATAGTCTTGTTTGTTTTTCTTTAACAGATTCATTTAAAAATAATAAAAATTATTATGAAAGAATAGATTCTAAATTTCACAAAATAGATAATAATGTTGAATTTATAAAAAAAGATTTTCATGGTCAAACTTATGACAATAAATCTTTTATAGAAATTGGCCAAGATTATAAAAAAATGGTACTTGAAAAAGTTGATTTAAATGATGTATGTACTATTACTTATACAAGTGGTACAACAAAACCTGGAGAGCCTAAAGGAGTTAAACAAGCTCATCGTAGTTATATAACTCTATCAAGATTTAAAGAATCAGATGTTTCAGGAATGCCTACAATGAAAGATATGAGTGTTTTAGCTCACATTCCAACATATACCCACATGGAACTTTCATGTGCAATATCAGATACTTTATATTGTGGTTGTACACTTGCTTTAGAACCGTTTTATAATAAAGAGTTTTTTCCATATTCTCTTCATATCAATAAGCCTAATTTTGTCCCAGCTAGTGTTGGCTTTTGGGGACATTTATGTAAATTATTAAATTTTGATCCTGCATGGCAAAAAATAAATATGCCATATTTAATGCTTCCAACTGTAACTGGAGAAGGATGTTCACCTGGAGAAGAAAAATTCTTTAACTTAACCTCAAGAAAACATAAATTTGGTACTGAAAAATTACCATTTCCTCTAGCACCTATAACTTTTTCAATAGGTGGTGGGACAACAGAAAGTAGTGGTATTTTTGTAACTTTATTTAAATCTCTACAAGAAAAAAGATTAAAACATTTAATTTATAAAAGAAGTCTTGGTTTAACACCACATAAATTTGCTGAAGTAGAAATAATAAATGAATTTGGAGAGTATTGTAAAACTAATGAACCAGGTCTCTTAGTAGCTAAAAATCCCTGTGAAATGATTGGATATACTGACGAATCATTAAATAAAAATATAAAAGTTACAAGTAGAGATAATCGTGAATGGTTAAGTCTTGGCACTTACTCTTATAAAGATGAAACAGAAAGAATTCATATGAAAGGAAGAATGGATAGTTTTTTAAAACTAACAAATGGAGAAATAATACCATATTATTTAATTGAAGATTGTATTTTATGTGATACTAAAAATGTTTTATCATGTAGTGTTATTAAAACTAATGATAATAATTTAATATGTCATATTGAATTACAACCTTATAGAAAAAAAAGTACTAGGCAAATAATAAAAAGTATTACAGAAAGATTAAAAACAAAATTTTCAAAAGAAGTTATAGATAACTTATTTTATCGTATAAGAGATAATATAGAATCATTTCCTTTAGATCCAAGTGGCAAAAGAAGTGTTAGCACGTTAAAGAGAATAGGAATAGATGAAAAAACCCATATGTTTAATAGATTAGAAAATCAATTCAAAGATATAAAAATAAGATCTTTGAAAAAGAAATAAAAGAATAAAAGAAAAAGGAGAATAAAAATGGGGAATTTTTCATATTTTATAATTTGTGGTTTAATATTTTCCTTAGTATTAAACATCATTTATTTTTCTAAAAAACATGTAAAAAGTGCTGAAACAAAAATATTTTCAGTTTTAATAATAATAAATTTAATTAGTTTAATTAGTGAACTATTATGTCTTTATTTTGGTTTTATTTTACCAGAAAATTCTTTGATATCACAACTCGCTACTAAACTATACTTAATATGTTTGATGTCATTTTTACTATTTATGACTTTATACATATATGTCATTTGTTATGTTTCAAATGATAAACCAAAAATTGATTATTATAAAAAATTAGAATTATTATCTTACTTTATTTGGATAATATGTGTTTTAATATGTGCTATTTTACCAATAACAACTAAAAAAGGCTTTGCTACAGGTTTATCTGTAAATTTTGTTTATATAGCTTCATCCTTAGTACTACTAGAATGGATATTTCCATTTATTAAAAATATTAAGAGTATTAATCGAAAAAAAATCATTCCATTAATTCTATTTGTTTTATTTATGGTTATTATATCTAGTATTCAAAGAGCAAATCCAGAATTAACATTAACAACCGTAATGGAATTTATGATTATTTTTATTATGTATCATACCATTGAAAATCCAGATTTAAATCTGGTAAACGAATTAACTTATGCTAAGGACGCTGCTGAAAAAGCCAACCGGGCAAAATCAGATTTTTTATCAAGTATGTCTCATGAAATTAGAACTCCTTTAAATGCAATTGTAGGTTTATCAGAAGACATCGCGACATTTAAACACGAAGTACCACCACAAGTACTTGAAGATGTTGAAGACATTGGAAATGCTTCTCAAACACTTTTAGAAATTGTTGGAAATATTTTAGATATTAATAAAATAGAAAGTGATAAAATGGAAATCATAACCATGCCTTATGATTTTAGAGAAGAAGTAACTAAATTAGTTAAAGTAACTACAACCAGAATAGGCAGTAAACCAATTGACTTTAAATTAGATATTGCTGAAGATATTCCAGATGAACTAATAGGGGACAAAATTCACGTTAAAGAAATTATTAATAATTTATTAACTAATGCTATCAAATATACTGAAAAAGGTAATATAACTTTAAATATAAAATGTATTAATAAAAATAAAATCTGTCTTTTATTCATTAGCGTTCAAGATACAGGAATTGGAATAAAAGCCGAAAAAATAAGTCGATTATTTGAGAAATTTGATCGGTTAGATGTAGAAAGAAATACTACAATGGAAGGGACTGGACTAGGTCTTGCTATAACTAAAAGCTTAGTTGAAATGATGAATGGTACAATAAATATTCAAAGTGAATTTGGTAAAGGCTCGTTATTTATGGTTCAAATCCCCCAAACTATTAGTAGAATGCATGTTCCAAAAGAAACAAATAATTTAAAAACTGAAAAAGAAGTAGCCGCTATTAACTATGGTAAAAGAAAAATCCTGTTAGTTGACGATAATAAGTTAAATATTAAAGTAGCTAAACGTGCATTAGATGGTTTTGAATTTGATATTACCACCTGTGAAAATGGTGTAGAGGCTCTTGAACAAGTTAAAACTGGAAATGAATTTGATTTAATATTAATGGATATAATGATGCCCATTATGGGTGGAGAAGAAGCAATGAAAAAATTAACTGAAAAACCTAACTTTTCTATTCCAGTAATCGCTCTTACTGCTGATGCAATTGATGGAGCTCAAGAAAAATATTTAAAAATAGGATTTACTGATTATTTAGCTAAACCATTTAAAAAAGAACAAATTAAAGAAAAAATGGACAAAATTTTTATGCAAAAATAATATTTAAAAAATAAACATTTTCTGCTATAATAATTTAGAGCATAAGGAGTAAGAATATGAAAAAGGTTATATTACTTATAACAATTACGTTTTTCTTAACTGGATGCGTAAATATTAATAATAGTAGTTATGAAGAAATAATTAATTATGCATTAAATAACGAAAATATAAAGTTAAAGAGCAAAAGTACAAATGGATATAGTTATTATTTACCAAGAGGTTTAAAATTAATTGAAAATACTAAAAATAATGTTATCTTTAAAAATGATAAATATCGTCTTTATATGTATGTAGATATTATAAGCTATTATAATAAAAGAAAAGAAACTTATAAAGAAAATAACCAATCTCTTTTCTCAAAAAGTATTGAAAAAAATGAGAAATTTGGCTATTTAGAAATAAACTTACAAGAAGATAATGAATATTTAGTTGAAATCATGTATAATTATGCTAAAATAGAAGTAATAGTAGATGAGTGTGATTTAAAAGACATGGTTAGTAAAGCTCTTGCAATACTTAGTACCATTTCTTATAATGACAAAATACTAGAAAATATGATTGGTGAAGATATATTAAATTATAGTGAAGTAGAGTTTAATATTTTTGAAACCGTAAAAAATGATAGTAATATAATCGAATACGATGAAAACTCTGGCAATTCAGAAAATAATGAAGATGTACCAGATACAGACTTAATTAATTAGAGGATGGTGTAGAAATGGGATTATTTAATAAATTAAAGAATGCCTTATTTGAAGAAGAAGAAATAGAATTAGATTCTTCAACTGAAAAAGTAGTTATCAAAGATGAAGAACCAATTGAAAAAAAAGAAGAACCTAAAAAAGTAGATTTACCTTTGGAAACTGAAAAGAGTTTGTTTAAAGCTGAAAATACCTTTAATTTTCCTGATTTTGATGAAGATGAGTTTGTATCTAATTACGAACCTCCATTTGAACCTCCTAAAGAAACACGTATTTCTAGAAAAGTAGAGCCAGAAAAACCAAAGGCAGAGAATATTTATTCAGAAAAGACGATTAAAATAACACAAGATAAACCAACTTCAAAAAGAAAAAGAGAAAGAGATAAGAAATCTATAAAAGATCAACCAACTAAAAAAATGTTCAAGCCATCTCCTGTAATCTCACCAGTATATGGAGTATTAGATAAAAATTATACTAAGGAAGATATTATTTCAGCAGAAAAAACTTCAATAGCTAAAAAAATGGTTGATGTTGATATAGCTCGTAAAAAAGCTTTTGGAGCTCTTACTCCAGGTTCATTAGAAGAAGATATTGAAAAGACTTTAAACAAACCAGTAGAAACTTTCTATAATGAAAATTCTAAAAGTATAGACGAACTATTAAATGACTCTATTGATGATACTATTGATATTAATTATGATGAAATTATTGAAAATAAGGATTCTTTTGAAGATACTTTAACAGATTATAATTCTGCTGATTTTTCAAATGAGTTAGAAAATGAATTAGAAAAAGTAGAAGATTTTGAATTAGAAGAAGAATTGTTAGAAAAGAATAAAAATTCTAAAGATAATCTAGAAGATACCCTAGAAAGTGATTTATTTGATTTAATTGATTCAATGTATGATAGTAGAGAGGAAGAATAAAAATGAATTTTTGGCTTGATTTTTTACCAATAGTAATTTATTTATTATTAATAATTATTCTAATAATTGGCATAATATTAGGTGTAAAGACTATAATAACATTAAATAAAATAGAAGAAGTAATTAATAACATTAATGAGAAAATACAAACATTAAATGGATTCTTTCATGTGATTGATTATGCTACAGATAAAATAAATCTAGCAACTGATAAAGTTGTTGAAAACATCATGGGCTTTATTAGCAAAATGTTATTTAGTAAAAAGAAAAAAAAGAAAGAAAAGGATGGTAAAAATGAGTAAAAAAAATTTGGGTAAATATTTAACTGGAGCTGCTTTAGGGGCTGGAATAGCTTTATTACTTGCTCCTAAAAAAGGTAGTGAAACAAGAAAAGATTTAAAGAAAAAATCAAATGAAGTAATTGAAAAAATAAAAAATACAGATGCCAAAGAAATAAAAGAAGCTTTAAATAAAAAATTAAGTGAATTAAAGAATGATTTAGAAAATCTTGACAAAGAAACTGTAAAAGAAGTAATTAAAGAAAAAGCTGATCTTTTAATTGATAAAGCAGACGAACTTATTGATATTGCTAAAGAAAAAAGTGCACCAGTTATTGAAAAAGCTACTAAAGAAATTAAGAATAAAACAATAGACATTCTAAATAGTGCAGTTGACAAACTTGAAGATAAACCAAAAACTGCAGAGAAAAAGAATTCTAAAAGTACTAATACTAGCAAGAAAAAAGCTTAGTATTTTTTTTATTTTATTCTTGAAGTAATAAAAAAAATATGATATAAATATAAATAAATAAACGAAGAAAAATATTTAGTAGTTATTATTTATTTTTTAGAGAATTCGTGGTCGGTGGAAACGAATAAATAATAATAATGAAATTACGTATTTGGAGTTTAATCGGTAACGCGTTATAGTATAAAGTGTATGTTTACTCATAAATTAAGGTGGTACCGCGATTTTTCGTCCTTAGGAAGATAAAATCGCATTTTTATTTGGAGGGATAAAAAATGAATATTGAATATGAAGTAAGAGTATTGAATGTAAATAAAGATGAAATAATCAAAAAATTAAAAGAATTAAATGCAGAATTTAAATGGGAAAGAATTCAAAAAAGATATACTTATGATTTTAAACCGATATTGCCTTATAAATGGATTCGTCTGCGAACTGATGGAATAGAAAATACATTAACAATTAAGAATGTTAAATCTCATGAAATAGATGGAACAGAAGAATTAGAAATCGAAGTAAATGACTTTGAAAAAACTAATTTAATATTAAAAGAGTTAGGATACTTACCAAAAGCTTTTCAAGAGAATAAAAGATGTCGTTATTATTTAGATAATGTAGAAATCGATATTGATTCATGGCCAATGATTCCTGATTATATAGAAATTGAGGGAAATAACTCTGAAGAAGTTATGAATATTGTCAAAAAACTAGGATTTACAGCAAGTGAAATAACTAGTAAGGATGTAGCTAGCATATATAAAGATTATGGTTATGAATTAGAAAAACTAACTGAAATAAAATTAGAGGATGAAAGAAAATGAGTGTATATGAAGATTTAGTATGGAGAGGTTTAATAAAAGATATCACTTCACCAGAATTAGAGGAAAAAATAAACAAAGGAGGATTAACTTTTTATATTGGAGCAGACCCTACTGCTGAAAGTTTACATATTGGCCAATTTCCTACATTTTTAATGATTGAACGATTAAAAAGAGCTGGACACAACCCAATTGTTTTAGTGGGAGGTGCTACAGGGCGAGTTGGAGATCCACGAGGTACAGGAGAACGTGAAAAAGCTGATATAGCGATTATTGAAAGTAATTTTGAAAAAATAAAAACTCAAATGCAAGAATTATTTGGTAAAGAAATTCAAATAGTTAATAATTATGATTGGTTTAAAAATATAAACTATATTGATTTTTTAAGAGATGTAGGGAAATATATTAACGTCAACTATATGATAAATAAAGATTTAGTAAAACGTCAAATGGAAATTGGGATTTCATATGCAGAGTTTTCATACATGTTAATTCAAGGATACGATTTTAAATGTTTGCATGACAAGTATGGCGTAAATTTACAGTTTGGGGGAAGTGATCAATGGGGTAATTTAACTACTGGAGTTGAATTAATTCGTAAATTAAATAATGAAGAAGTATATGCATTTTCCATGCCTTTGACTGTTGATTCTAATGGATTAAAATTAGGAAAATCTTATGGAAATGCTTTATGGTTAGACAAGAATAAGACATCTAGTTATGAATTATATCAATATATTCTTAATTTTGAGGATATAATGATGGAAGATTATCTAAAAAGGTTCACTTTTTTATCAAAAGAAGAAATTGAAAAAATTATTTTAGCTCATCAAGAAAATCCAGAAAATCGTCTTGCTCAAAAAACACTTGCTTGTGAAGTAATAACTTTTTTACATGGTAAAGAAGAATATGATAAAGCATGTAAAATGAGTGAATCTCTATTTAGTGAAGATATTACTAAATTGAACGCTGAAGACATTTTAAATTGCTTAAAAGACATTTCTAAATTTGAAATTTTAGAAGATATTAGTTTAATTGAATTATTAGTTAATAATAAAATTTGTTCTAGTAAAAGAGAAGCTAGAGAAATGATTAGTAGTGGAGCTATTTATCTTAATAATAAAAAAGAAACAGATTTAGATAAAATAATAACTAAAAAAGATTCTATTGACAATAAAATTATTATTCTTCGAAAAGGAAAGAAAAAATATTATCTAGGCCTTTATAAATAGACATATTTCTTTTATTTCATAATATACTTATGAGAGGAGAAAAAATATGTATCAAAATCCTTATAATAAACCTTATTATCAAAATGGAGATCGCCAATTTTTATTCCCATTTTTAGGCGGAGCTTTACTTGGTGGAGCAGCAGTAGGACTTACTAGACCTAGACCAATTTATAATGTTGCACCAGTACGTCCATACCCTCCAATGGGACCAGGACCATATGGCTATTCTTCTTATGGATACTATTATCCTTATGGAAGATAAAAAAATTTAGTAAAAAAAGAAAATATTAATCTAATTTTATTTTAATATTTTCTTTTTATTATGGAAAAGAAAATACTAAATACAAAAAATTGTTTAGATTAAATATTTTTTCTTTTAGTCATATTTAAAATAAAGCCTAAAAATATAAAATAAATAATCATATTTGATCCTCCATAAGATAAAAAAGGAAGAGGAATACCCATTATAGGAAAAAGACCTAAATTCATTAAAATATTTTGTATTTGTTGATAGATGAAAATAAATAAGAAGCCATTGATAAATAATTTATAATGATATTTTTTTTCTTTGAATATTTTATTAATAAAAAATAAATTTAGTAATAAGAAACAAAATAGTACTATTATATCTCCTAAAAATCCAAAAATAGCAGTATTTAAAGTAAAAACAAAATCTGTAGGGAATTCAGGAACATATAATAAATTATTTTGAATACCATGACCTAAAAAACTAGCATTACCAATGGTTACTAAAGCGTTATTAAGTTGCATACCGCTTCCTTTTTTAAAATTAAGTAACCTATCAACCCGATAAAAAAAACTAGTGCCAATCCATTTAATTAACAAGTCTTGATTACAAAAATATAGATAAAAGAAGCCACCCAATAAAACAAAAGCCAGACCAAACGCTAAAATAAACCATATTTTTTTAATACCAGATAAAAGAAAAATAGAAAATAAAATAAGGAGATAAATAATTATTGCTCCAGTATCTGGTTCTAAAAATACTAAAATAGAAGGAATTAAAGTTGCAATAATAGCTATTAAAATAAATTTAAATTCACTAAAAATTTTATTATGAAACAAATCGCTTAAATGAACAAGATAAAGAAGTAAGGTTATTTTTACAAACTCACTAGGTTGAAAATTAAAAAATTTTAAATCAAACCAAGCCCGTGAAGCGTTAACTTCTTTACCAAAAAATAAAACTAATATTAATAATATATTTCCTATTAAATAGAGAAAAAAACTATGTTCAAAGAAAAATCTAATTTTTAGTTTTTGAAATAATAAAATTAAAATAAAACCAATAAAGTACCAAAGAATTTGTTTCTTTAAATGAAGAGCATATATTGACTTTACAAACTGGGCTTGATACATGCAAAAAAAACTAAATATCATTAATATAAATAACGGAATAAATAAAATTAAATTACTTTTTCTTAAAATCTTTTTCATATTTTTAGTATGCAACAAAAATCTAATTTAATCATAAAATGTAACGAGGTGTATTATGATGAATAAAAACTTACCAAAAGTATTTGTTGTTCCCATGGATAAGAAATTAAACAATAATAAAGATATTTTTATGAGCAAAGAAGAATCTTTTAGAAAAGAAAAAGAAGAAACAATAGATATTAATGAAATAAATAAAATATTTAATTCAAAAAATCACGTTTATAAAACAAGAGTATTTATTAAAACTCAAAAAAAACAAGAAGAAGTAGATTTAATAGGTTTAAAAAAAGATAATCTATTAACATTAGATGGCAAACTAATTCCCCTTACTGAAATTTTAGAAATAAAAAAAGTGTAAGTCTACACTAAATTATATCATCAATATATTTTTTTAAAGATCTAGCATCTTTACCAAAAATTATTTTTAATTGATTATCTATTTCAACAATACCTTTCGCTCCAAGTTTTTGAATAGCATTTTTATCAACAACATTAATATCTTTTAACATTACTTTAAATCGTGACATATTGCATTCAGCACTAACAATGTTATCTTTTCCCCCTAAATAATTGATTAATTTATTAGCTTCTACACTAAAATCTCTTTTAGTCAACTTAATGACAATTAAAGAAATTAAAGTTAAAATCGCTATAATAATTATATATTGAATAATTGTACTCATTTTATCACCTATAAGAATTATACAACAAAAACTAAAATTTTAAAACATTTTTGAATTCAAGAACTATTTTAAAAAATTATCATAAATTAATAATGAGAATACATGAAAGGGGAAAATGTTTATGTGTAATAATAATAACAATGACGAACAAACAAGCTGTATTGCTGAAATTCTAAACGTTATTTTAGTCCTTCAACAAAATGCTTGCCCAGATAATTGTTTAGATTCTTGTGATAGACCAATGCTTGGTGGCGGACCAAATTGTCTTATTTGTAATACTAGACCAATAATGCTATATACATGTTGTGGAAATGGAACTCCATGGAGCATGCCAACTAGTAAAGATTCAACTGCAACATGTCCAGATGCTGGTACAACAATATGTTCAAATGTATTTAGAGTAGAAAAAGTAGATGGAAATTGTTGTACTTGCCGAGTACTTACTGATAATCCAGACACAACAAGTCTAAATCCATATATTGCAACAAACTCATTTTTTACAATTAGTTTAGATTGCGTTTGTGCCATAAGATGTTTAACAGATACATTTGTAGAATGTGTTTAAAAACATTTATTAATGGTTTATATCAAAAATTAGTTATAAATACTTAACTAATTTTTTTTATTTCATAAAATACATTAAGGAATTGATAATATGAAATTTATAAAAGAACAATTAAAATTAATAAGAGAAAGAGATCCAGCTATTAAAAGTAATTTAGAAGTATTATTATATCCTAGTTTTAAAGTTCAAATCTATTATAAGATTGCACATTTTCTTTATAAAAAAAATCTATTTTTCTTAGCAAGATATTTTTCTGAAAAGGGGAAAAGAATAACTGGAATTGAAATTCATCCTGGAGCAACAATAGGAAAAAATCTCTTTATTGATCATGGATGTGGCGTAGTAATAGGAGAAACAACAATTATTGGAAATAATGTTATTCTTTATCATGGTGTAACTTTAGGTGGAACATCAAGTAAAAAAGAAAAAAGACATCCAACTATTTGTGATAATGTAACAGTAGGTGCCCACGCCCAAATTCTTGGTAATATAACCATTGGTAAAAATGCTAAAATAGGAGCAGGAGCCGTAGTATTAAACAATGTAGCAGAAAATTCAACAGTTATTGGAATACCTGCCCGAAATATATCTAAAAAATAAAAGAATTGTAACTACAATCCTTTTTTAATTATTATAAAGACGATAGAAATTAATTGAAGGAATATTCATAAAACGAATATTATACTTATAAGTTCCTAAACCATTCGAAACAAACATATTAATTCTTTTTTTATGATAAAAATCATTTGTATACTTTGAAATTCCATCTTGTTTTAATAAATAACCCATAAAAGGAAAGTTAACAAGACCATTTAATGTATGACCAGTAAGTAAAATATTAGGGTGTATTTCATTATCAAGTAAATTATCTATAATAATTGGTTCATGATTTAACCATATTTGAAAATATTCAGGATCATTCAAATTTTTAGATATAAATTTATCAATATTATTTTCTCCACCAAGTATAGAAGAAGTGCCTACAAATTGCAATGGATCATTTCCTTTATAATAAATAAAATCATCTTCATTATCTAAAAATGTAAAATTAGCACCATTCATAATTTCTAAATATTTATCTTTATTTATATAATCAGAATCTCCGATTATAGCATATTTTTTAAATTTAGCTTCAGTATTTTTTAAAATATTTTTTATATTTTCTATATTTTCATCGTTTATATTAATTGTATTATTAAATAAATCACCGGTATAAACAATTACATCAGGTTTTAATTCATTAATTTTTTTTACAATTTTTTTTAGTTCTTTATCATTAATTGAACTTCCATAAAAAATATCTGAAAAATGTACTATTTTAAAACCATTAAATGATTCTGGAAGATTACTATCAATGATAGACTTTTCATTAACTATAACCATCTTTGGCTCAAAATATCTAATATATAGATAAAAAAATAAACCTAAAAAAACTAAAATCAATAAAAAAAATTTTATAAATTTTTTTATCCATGAATTCTTAATCTTTTTAGTTTCTATATTTTCATTCATATTAAACTCCTATAAAATACATAATTAAAACTAACAAAACTGAAAATGTATTATGAAGCATATGAGGAATTATTGAAGAAAAAATATTTTCTGTTTCGTAATAAGATTTAGCAAAAAAGAAACCCAATGAACCATAAGGAATAATAAATAAAAACTCTCCAGCATGTTTTAAAATGTTTGATAAACTAAGAGAATCAAAAGCTGTCATAACATGTAAAAGTCCAAAAATAAATCCACAAAACAATGCATATGGAATTTCTTTAGAAAATGACTTACGAAAACAATAACGAAAGACTAATTCTTCTAAAAAAGGTCCAAAGAAAACTATTGTTGGAATAGCATAAAAAGGAGTTTTCATAATTGTTTCTCTTGTTACTTGCTCATTAACTGCAATATCTCCTAATATACTTGTTACTATTAAATTAGAAATAATCATTACAATAATTCCATACCCCCAATAGGAAAACCCTTTATTTAATACTTTTTTAGGTTCTTTAATAAATTCTCTAAATTGTTTAAGAATATCTTTTCTAACAACTAATAAAACAACTAAAAAAGTCAAAGCATAAACAGCTAATGCTGAGAAATTTAAAATCCAAAAATTAGAACTTTTAAGTCCTTTTTGAAAAATAAAGGCAAATATACTTGGACCAATATAGATATAAAGTAAAAAAACAAAAATACTAAAAAGTATTCCTTTTCCAAATTTAATAATTTTTTCCATCATTTTACATACCCCAAAGATTGTAATCTTTCCACAATTTTATCTTTAGATGCATATCCAACTAAACGATTAAGAGAAGTTTTCTCTTCACCATCAATAAAAAACATTGTTGTAGGAGTTCCAGAGAAATTAGCATATTGACTTAACTTTTTACTATCACTATCACTTAAATTACTAATGTTTAAAACATTTGCTTTTAAATCGTAATCACTAAGTGTTCTATCAAGTTCAGGTAAGTATTGTTCACAATGACTACAGCCAGTTTGGCTAATAACTAACATAAACGTTTCCTTACTATTGATTTTTTGCTCTAAATCAGTCATATTAATATTTACCAAATTATTTGATTCTTTGTTATTATTTTGAAAAACAAAATTATAAATTAAAAATGCTCCTAAAATAATAACTATTATTAAAATTACCCCTATAATAAACTTCAAATTTTTACTTTTCATATAACCACCTTTCTAAAATATATCACACAAAAAGAGCAAATTCAATTTATTTCTTGTAATTACTTAACTCATATGTTATAATCGAAGCATAAATTTTTAGGTTGGTGAGTTAAATGAAAAAAAGTTTAGTGAGTGTGATACTGGCTTTAAGTGTATTTTTTCGGCCAATTGATGTATTTGCAGCAAGTAGTTGCAGTTACAGTGAACAGGCTGAATTAAATAATATTGCAGCAAATGTCAAAGTTGCTTATGATGTAGTAGAAGTATATAAAGGTAAACTTATTAATCCTGAAACCGATGAAGAATTTGACTCTTATAATAAAGGATTAAAAATCAATATTTTGAATGTATCTGATGAAATAACAATAAAAGTAACAAATAATAAAACTAAAGAAGTAAAAAACTTTACTTCAAAAGATGCTCAAAATGGAATAATTTCATTTGATCATAATGATGTTACTTCAGTTACTAATTATAATATTGAAGTAATAGCTAATAAATATAGCTGTGCAGGAGATTTAATTAGAAAAATTGATTTTATTGCACCAATGTACAATTCTTATTCAGAATTAGCAATATGTAATGAGCATCCAGAATTTTATTATTGTCAGGAATTCATCGCAGATGAGAATGTTGATTACAATACATTCATTAATAAAGTTGAAGATTTACGTGAAGAAGATGAAAAAAAACAAAAAGAAGAGCAAGAAGAAAAAAAAGGCTTTTTAGAAAAAATAAAAGAATTATATAAAAGAAATAAACTTGTTATAAATATAACCGGGAGTGTAATTGTAGTAGGGGGGTTAACTACTGCTATAATACTCATAAAAAAGAGAAGGAGTAGGGTTTTATAATGAAAAATAAAGTAAAGGTTTTAAGTATTATATTATTAGGATTATTGATATTAAATGTTGAAAATGTCAAAGCTGCAACAGCTAGATATACAAGTGGTTCAATAATACCTGATTTACATTATGGAAGTCCAGGAGGATCTGGATATAAAGATAATTATTTTAGTGTAGATGGATATGGTGAAGGATATTGTCTTGATGCTGGATATGGTGTAGGAGGAGGAACATTTAGTGTTTCATGTACTCAATTAAATGATTATACAACAGCTAAAGCATTTAAATATGCGATAGATAGTGATAAAAGTCATGCAGTAAAACAACTTGCTGTACGTTTTTTAGCACAATGGTCAAAAATAAGTCGCTCTGGATGGGATCATACTAGATACATTAACGAATATGTAACATCTGGTGGAACAGCTGGCTTATTTGGAAGTAGTTATGTTTTAAAAGAAGCTTATCAATTATATAAAGATGCAGTAGCTTCAGTTGGCAAAAAAAATGAAAACGTTGAAAGCGTAGGAAATAATAAAATAATATTAAATGAAAAGAATATAGAAATTAGTCAAAATAAAGAAAGTATCGTTATTACATATGATGTTAAAACGTTTAATGGAAGTCCAATAGATGTTGATTTTACATGTGATGAATGCTCTAATATCAGTCGAGGTGCTAATGGTGAACTTATTGTATCTATTACAAAACCAACTTGTAAATATACAATAAATGCTTTTTATGAAAGTGATAGCACAGATTTATATATGTGTACGCCTGATAATATTGCTAATCAACGTATAATGGCTTTTAAAAAATCTGATAAGGTTAGAGGAATAGTAGCTGTTGAAAATGGAACAGAAGTAGTAAAGCCTAATCAAACATTCACCAAAGAAATATCAGAACTTGAAGGTGGAGAATATTGGGAAAAATATTGTCATAATGGTGGTGGACCTAATGATTGTAGCGGACCAGATGGCAAAACTACAGTAGATATTCCTGAATATTGTGATGATTCTGAAAATAAAACAGCTACCATTAATGGTCCAACAAAAATAAATTCTTGTGTTATTAGATCAAGAGATGAAGGTGGAAATTCATATCAAGACACTAGTTTAGTAGACGCTGGAAATAAATATTGTTCTGTATATTGTAAAGAAGATTATAAAATGACTTTACCAAAAGCTAAATATACAACTAGTGGTAGATATTTCAAATTAGATGATACTAAAATAGAAGGAACTAGATCATGTTATATTTCAGGAGCATCAGACAATGGTGTAGAAGGAATTGATCTAGCCCAATTTAAAACTGATGTTCAAGATGCCCAAAGAGCTGTTGTAGATGCTTATAATAATTATGCTGAAGCAAATACAGCTAAAAATGGTGGCGGAACTTATAATAAATATACTATTAATAATTGTGATAGCAATACAGGATCTTGTAGTTTGAATTTACAACCAACAAGTGTAGTAGCATTAGATCTCGGAGATATAGCACCATTAAAAAATAATTTTGATAAAGCAAAATCTGAATTGAATAATATTCTTAAACAAATTAGTAGTTGCTATAGTTGGGCAAATGAATGGGAAAGTGTTGAACTTAAAGATAATAAAACTGGTGAACAATATTGCTTTAATCCAGAAATGAAATTTAAATATGAAGAAGATTATCCAGCTAATTATAAGAAAATAGGAGAAACTGAAGTCTCAGATAGAAAAGTTTCTGTTGGTACTTCAACTAATGAACAATATGACGTTTCAGGTGGTGGAAATATCAAAGAAAATATTCCATTCTTAGAATGTATAGTTGATGGTGTTCATGATGGATGTAATAATGAAGGAAACACTCAAAGTAATATTTCTAGTAGTGTAAAATTTATAAAAGCTTCAATGAAAAAAACTGCTAAATATAACAACAAACAAGAATTTCAATCTAATTATCCTCATGGTATTATAGAAAAAGTGGAAGATAGAAATAATGTCAAAGAAAATTATTCTTATTTAGGAGCTATATTGCCAGTTGCCTTAAAAACACCAACCGGAGTTTATAATTGGAAATTAGATTTCACAAAAATTGGTCAATATAATGATAGAAGATGTGAGTCTGGAAGATTAAATGAAGCTGTAAAAGCAATTAATAATGGAAAAGGAATAACTACAAATATTGGTTATGTATGTTTTTATGTAGTTGATTGTCCAGAATGTAAAGTTAGTTGTTCATGTGAAGATTACAATAACTTACCTGAAGGTTGGAGATGCCAAGAAAAAGAACAAGATGGTAAACAAATTTGTGAAATTATATCTGATGATTATTGTCCAGAATGTGAAGTTCATTGTATAAATTGTATCTTTGATGGTAATGAAGTATATAATTTCCGTACTGTATCATTATCTGATATAAATCCAAACAATCGTACAATGGGATATAATTGGACGAACGATAAAGGAAAAGAAACTAAAAGAATTATAGAAGAAGTGACAAAAGAAGATGCTTATAAAAAAGCAGAATATTCATTTACAATAACGCCAACTCAAATGAAAGCTATAAGAGATTACAATAAAAGTACTGGTACTTATGTTGATGAAGACTTAGAATTTCATAAATTAGAAGGATACAATAATGTTTATGGAACAAGCAAATTCTTACGTGATAAAAATCGTAGTAATAAATATTTTGATGCTAAATTAAATGATAAATGGACTTTATGGAATGGTACCATAAATAATGAAGGCTCTGGACCTTCTTGGAAATAGAAATGGGGGAAAATAACTAATGAAAGAATCATACTGGGGTTATTGGTTGATTACATTAGGTGTTTTCATAATAGTAATTATGATGTTAATCTCTAATATAACTACAAACAACACACAAGATTACTATTTAATAAAAGAAGTTACAGAAGCTTCAATGGTCGATGCCATTAATTATGGTTATTATCGTGAATATGGCGAATTAAAAATAGATAGAGAAAAATTTATTGAGTCTTTTTTAAGAAGATTTGCAGAAAATGTTAGTTTTAATACATATCAAGTAGATTTTTATGATATTTATGAAGCACCACCTAAAGTAAGTGTTAAAGTCTCAACAAAAAGTGGAAGTTTTATAGTAGCAGGAGATTCTGCATCATTTGATATTGTAAATAAAGTTGATGGAGTATTAGAATTATCTGGTGCTGATACACAAAAAGATTAGAAATGAATAAAATGGAGGAAGAAAAAAATGGGAAATATTTTAACAACAATAAAAAGATTTTTAGGAAATAAGAACACTGTAACAATTATAGGTGTGATACTTTGTATTTTGGTATTATATATTGGATATAATTATCGTGTAAAACAAGCAACAACCCCAGTTAGTGTTCCTTATGCCAAAGAAGAAATATCATCTCGTACTCAAATAACGAGTGATATGATAGGTTACAGAGAGGTTTCTCGTAATGTAGTAAATGAAAGTGATAATTTAATTATTGATGCTAATCAATTAATAAATAAATATGTATCATATGGAACAACTATCCCAGAAAATGGTATGTTTTATAAATCACAAGTAATTGAATCAAATGAAATGCCAGATAGTGCATTTGCCGATATTCCAGACGGATATACTATATATAGTTTAAATGTTAATTTACATTCAACATATGGTAATTCAATTTATCCTAACAACTATATTGACTTATACTTTAAAGGTGTAGATGATACTGGAAAAGTAATGTTTGGAAAATTAATTGAAAGTATTAAAGTTTTAGCTGTTAAAGATGGTAATGGAAATCATGTTTTTGAAACAAATGTTGAAAGTCGTACACCAGAAGAATTATTATTTGCTGTTCCTGATGATATGTACTTACTTTTAATGAAAGCTGGATATATAACATCTCATTCAATTGAAATAGTTCCAGTACCAAGAAATGCATCTTATAGCGCTAATCCTGGTGATACATTAGTATCTAGTGATGTAATAAGAGATTTCATTTTGGCTCAAAGTGTAACTTTACCACAAAATGAAACAACTTCAACTAATACAAATAATAACAACAACAATAATAATAATGTAAATAATGAATAAAAATACAAAAGAGGGTGACTTTAATGGATAATGATGCTATATTTTCTCAATTGGACTTCGGTCCTCTTGATGAATTTTTAAAACTTGATGATGTCACCGATATTTCATATAGTAATGGTGGACAAGTATGGTTAAAAACTCTTTCTCGTGGTGTATTCAAAATTGAAAGACCAGAAATAAATAATACTTTATTAGAAAAATTGGCGTTTCAATGTTCTAATGTAATGGGAAAAACGTTTAATATGGCTCATCCTTTCTTAGATGCTGAGTCAACTGAACTTCGTCTTAACTTTGTTCATGAATCAATAGCAACTAATGGAATAGCTTGTTTGATACGTAAAACTCCTGCTAAAATTAGATTAAATAAAGAAAAATTAATTAATGAAAAATACGTTTCTGAAGATTTACTTGATTTTCTATTAGCGTGTGTTCAAGGTCATGCTAATATTATTGTTAGTGGAGAAACTGGTTCTGGTAAAACTGAACTAGTTAAATACTTAGCTAGTACCACTAAAGAGAATGAGAAAATAATAACAATAGAAGATACTCTAGAATTACATTTAGACCGCATATTTCCTCATCGAGATATAGTAGCAATGAAAACCAATAACATTGCTTCCTATTCTGAAGTATTAGTAACTTGTATGCGTCAAAATCCTATTTGGATTTTATTATCTGAAGTTCGTAGTGCCGAAGCTGTACTTGCTGTACGTAATTCAATATCTTCTGGACACCATATTATATCTACTATTCATGCTGATAAAGCTTCATCCATACCAATGCGTATGTATAGTTTGTTAGAATCAAACCTAGATGTTGAACAATTTTTAACAACGATTCATCGTTATGTACAAATTGGTATATATGTTAAAGGGTATATGAGTAAAGAATTAGGAAGATTTCAAAGAGAAATAATGGAAATCTGTGAATTTTATGTTGATGAAGACAATAATCCTAAAGCAAATACCATTTTTAAAAAAACATTGGATGGCAAATACACCTTAAATAATCCCTCTAAAAATTTAAGAGATTATTTATCAATTCAAGGAGTAACTCTTCCAGATAACATATTTAGATCAGATAGTGAAGAATCTAATAGTACCCTAAATATGACAATTACTGCCCCTGAACAAAAAATACAACAATCACAAACTCAAATTCAACCAAATGTTGTAAAAAATGCAGTAGAAACCCTATAAAAGTATAAAGAGAGTTGGTGCAAAATGGAATTAATTATATTAATTATAATTGCAATATATGTGATATCATACCGCCAAAATAACGGCAAAAATGTTTATCGATTTTTTATTACTCAAGTAAGTGATATTTATAATAAATATGCACCTTATAGTTATAAAGAAGTAAGAGAAAAAGTTAAAAGTTTAGGTCAAGACTTCTCAACTAGAGAATATGCAACTCAAATAATTATGTTTGGAGCAGTTGCAGGTGGCATCTCATATCTTTACTTTTATAACATAATTTTTACCCTGATATATGCTGGAGTTGCAATAGCTTTTATTCCATATTTAACATATTTAAGATATCAAAAAATATATAGCGAATATATATTTGAACAAATTCAAATATATACAACTAATGTTATTATGGAATTTACAACTACTCAAAGTTTTGTTAAATCACTAGAAGGTGTTAGAGACTCTGGAATATTAGAAGATCCAGTTTTGCAAGATGTAAAAACCATGATAGAGATGTCTTACCAAAATGGTACAATAGATGAGTCAGTAGAATTTTTTAATGAAAAATATCCATTTTATATGGTTAAAAATATGAATCAATTATTTCTTCAAATTACTAAAGAAGGTGCTAAAGATTCTGGTGAAGCTTTAGAAAATATGGCTCAAGATATCGATGCTTTAGTAGAAGGAGTTTATCGTGATCAAGTAGATAGAAAAAACTTTCATCGTAAATTTATTACATTTGGCTTAGCATTGTTTTTACTTGTAATGGCTATGCAATTTTTACTCGGAACAGATAGTTATATAGAATTATTAGAAATATGGTATGTTCAATTAATTCTCCATTTAATCATCATAATAAATAGTTATTTTTTAGTGACAGGTGAAAAATATTATAATGAAGATTTGGGGGTAGAATAATGACTATAGAAATTTTAATAATTGGTATAATAATTATATTTATGATGAGCTATACTGGAAGAATAAACACTAACAAATTTATTGCTGATAACGAAGTCTATTTTAAAAAGTTAAAAGAAGAAGATTGGGATTTTTATGTTAAAGCAAAATATGGTGACGGTGTAAATGGAGATGCTTTATTTAATAAACGAATAAGAAATGGTTTAATTGTAGCAGTAGTATTAATGTTCTGTTTTATTTCAAAATTAAATTATGTTACAATTTTATTTTCGGTATTAGGTGGAGTATTAATATTTAAATTAGATTATTTTAATATTAGAAATTATTATAAAAAGCATCTTCACGAAATAGATGCAATGTTACCACATTACTTAAAAAGCTTAGAGATTTTAATTCAACATTATACTGTACCAGTAGCAATTGGAAAATCTATTGATGATGCACCTGCAATATTTAAAGAAGGATTACATGAACTTATTAATGAAATTAACTCTGGTAATGATAAAATCGATCCATATGTTAATTTTGCTAAACAATATCCTGTAAGAGATTCGATGCGTATGATGCGTTTACTATATCGTTTAAGTTTAGGTAGACAAGAACATAAACAAGATCAATTACTTGCTTTTTCTAAAACTATTTCAAACTTGACTCAAAAAGCTCGTGATTTAAAGTATAAGCAACGTCTAGAAAAAATGGAATCCAAAACCATGAGTATGTTAGTTACTACTGGTCTTGGAGTAATGGTTCTCTTAATATTTGCGGTATTAATGCTAATGGGAACATAATAATATAAATTATTGATATAATAAATAAAAAATGATATAATAATAAAGTAAAAAATAGGGAGGGAAGTAGCATATTCTGCAGTAGCAGCATTCTTCTATGCATTTGTATGGCCAGCAATTAAAACAGGCTTAGGCAATAATACTTGTGCTAATCAATGTCCAAATGGACAAGGAACTTATAATGCTGAAACTGAAACATGTACTTGTAATTAATATATAAGTATATTTGCAGCTATTGCTACTAATCCTTAAAAAAGAGGAGGAAAATAAAAAATGAAAGAGGCAACTGGAGAATTAAATATGACAGTAATTACTGTAGTAGCAATAGCTGCAGTAGCAGCATTCTTCTATGCATTTGTATGGCCAGCAATCCAAACAAACTTACAAGGAACAACAGCTTGTAATACTGGAGCAGGTAATACGATGGGTAATAGTGGAGATCCAGATTATGTAAGTTGTACTGCTGCTAATGCCCAAGGAAAATATTCATGTACTTTTAAAGTGAAAAAAGGAAATAGTTATGTTACTAGATCAAAACAATGCGGATAATATATTCTGAAAAATTAAAAGAGAAAAGAAAATAAGGGAGTTATAGAATATGAAAGAAGCCACTGGAGAATTAAATATGACTGTTGTAGTAGTTGTAGCGGTAGGAGTCCTAGCGGCTTTTTTCTATACTACAATCTGGCCGATGATTAGTAATAATTTAGACTCCAAAAGTAAATGTAATGCTGCTGTCTGCAAAAGAGATGGCAATAGCAATATGGCCACATGTGCTTTATATGACCAAAATGGTCGTCAGCAAGGAAGTAGCTTTAAATGCGTTTGGAAAGGTTAAATGAGGAAGTGATATAGTGAGAGAGGCAATCGGAGGAACTTGGTTATTTCAAATAGTTATAGCTTTTGTTTTGTTATTTACAGCTTTTTTGTGTTTATCAATTAATCATTCCAAAGCTTTTAACGTTAAAAATATGATAGTAAATACTATTGAAAGATCAGAAGGCTTAAATTTAGATAATCCTAAAGATGATGAAGCTATTAAGAAAATTACTAATTATTTAAAAGAAACATCTTATCGTACTACTGGTAATTGTCCAGATAATTATATAGGAATAAATCGTGATGGAGAAAAAGATAATCGTAATCCAGCTTTTTGTATAAAACAGCAATTAACCAGAACACCCTCAGAATTACCAGAGATGGCTTATTATCGCATAGTAGTATTCTATCAATTAGATTTACCAATATTTAATGAAATGTTTAACTTTCAAGTAACAGGTGATACGAAAGTATTAAGTAATTCATTCACTAAAGATGGCTATTATCGAGGACCAGAAAGTATGTGTCAAGAGTATAAAAATGGTCAAAAAATTGGGAATCCTAAAAGATGTCGTGATGTTCCTGCAAATAAAATAGTTGGATAGGTGATAGTATGAGAGAAGCAATAGGTGGAACTTGGATAATGCAATTAGTAATTGTTTTTATGCTCCTTTTTGTAGCATTTCTAGCTTTAACGCTAAATTATAGTAAAGCATTCCAAGTGAAAAATGATATTCTAACTATGATAGAAAAAAAAGAAGGATTTACTTCAGGAAACAATGGAAGTATTGAGTTAATAAATAATTATTTAAAAAGTAGTGGATATAATGTTACAAACACATGTCCCAGAGGGAGTTATGGGGTTTCTAATTTAAATAGTTCAACAAGTGAAAAAGTTTCAAATAATTCTCGAAAATACTATTATTGTATTCAAAAAGTAAAATCACCATCAAATAACAATGATGAAAAATCGTATTACAAAGTTGAAATATTCTTTTATTTTAACCTACCAGTAATAGGAGATTTATTTAAATTTAGAATTAATGGAACAACTAATGATATTATAAAAAGCAATGATGGCTTAAGAGCAATATCAGAATAAGAGGTGGAAAATTTATGAATGTAATTGTATCAAATAAATATCAATCTCTACTTGCAACATTAGATATTGATATTATAAAAAGTATTAATGGAGAATTTGAGGTAGAAGACTTAGTTAGTCAGTTTACTAATTTTTATTTCAATAAAATGATTTTAGATATAACTGCTATAAGAAACTATCAAGATGTAGCAACTATTCAAAATTTATCATTAAGCATGGATGTTAGTAATATTATAATTTTATTAGATGATTCTGAAATCGTTAATTCACCAAGATACTTATCTGCTTTAGTTTCAATGGGAATATATAATTTTACTAGAAATATAGATTCTATAAAATTTTTAATAGATAATCCTAATATTTATAAAGATGTAGCTCAATATCATCAATTAAATAGTGTAACAAATCCAGAAGTAACCACAACTGCATCATCAACTGATTATAACAAATTAGGACTTCGTGTGATTGGAATTAAAAATGTTACAGAGCATGCTGGATCAACAACTCTAACATATTTAATGAAAAAGCATTTAGAGAAAAAATATAAATGTATAGCTGTAGAAGTTGATGAACATGATTTTATTTATTTTAATGATAAAACTTTAAAAACAACTTCTAGCCTTGATCTTCCTGCTTTTATAGCCACTAATAGTGACACAGAAGTAATATTAGTTGATTTAAATGATCGTGGTAGCATAAGTTCTTGTACTGAAGTCATATATTTAATTGAACCTGGTTTAATTAAATTAAATAAATTAATTCGTAAAGATAAACGTACATTCGAGAAATTAAAAGACAAAAAGATTGTTCTAAATAGAAGTGTTTTAAATGATAAAGATATTAAAGATTTTGAATATGAATCAAAAAGTAAAGTATTTTTTAATATTCCTTATCTAGATGATAAGTTAGATCAACACAAAATTTTAAATAATTTTCTAATTTCTCTAGGTTTTGTAAGATTTGAAGAATCAGGAGAAGATAGTAAGAATAGTAAACTATTTAACATATTTAAGTCATAAAACTTGACAATATAATAAATAAACTATAAAATAAGTTTATGAATGAGAGAGAGGTTAATACTTATGGATATATTTTTAACATTGGTAAATATAGGATCAGAAAATAATGGATTTTGTGCTAATACTGCTAATATTTGGCAATTAGTTGGTTATGTTTTATTAGCATTTAAAATTGTAATACCAGTAATTTTAATTGTTATGGGAATTTTAGATTTAGGAAAAGCCGTAGTTGCTAGTAAATCTGATGAAGTTAAAAAAGCTACTACATCTTTAGCGATGAGAGCCGTAGCAGCTATAGCAATCTTTTTAATTCCAACAATTATTGGTTTGGTTATGGGATTTGTATCTGATTTTAGTAAGGTAGAAAAAGATTATAGTATTTGTAAATCTTGTATTACAAGTCCAAGAGGTACAGAATGTAAAGGAAAAGCAGATAATGCATGGAAATAGAAGCAATAATTGCTTTTTTTTTTGCCTTATGTTATATTCTATTATAGGTGAATGCAAGTGAAAGATATATTATCTTCTATAAAAAATAAATTTAATGATATAAATAAACAAAAAATTACTTTTTTAGTTGGTGTAATAGTAGTAATGATTTTAATAATAGTAGTTATTTCTATTAGTACTAAAGCAGTAAATAAGAAAACATCATATGTTGAATTAGAAAAAAAACTTATAACAGCGTCACAAAAGTATATGAATGATTATCCAAGCAATTTACCAACTAAAGATAAACCAGTTGCAACAATTAACGACACATCGTTGATCGAAAATAAATATATTAAAAAGTTTAGCAGATATGTAAGAGATGAATCATGTAATGCAGAAGTAAAAGTTTACTATAATGATGGTAGTTATAATTATCAAGCTTTCTTAAATTGTAAGGAATACAAAACAGAGAAGCTTAGTGATATTTTAAAAAGTCATAATAAAATTTCTTCATTTGGTGAAGGATTATATGAAATGAATGAAGAACTTGTATATCGTGGAGAAAACCCTAATAACTATTTAAAATTTGCTGAAGAATTGTGGCGAATTGTAAAAATAAATAAAGATGAACAAATAATAATTATTAAAAATTATTTGGATTCTGAACATACTGATGAAACAGAATATGGTTATTGGGATGATCGTTATAATACCGAAGGCGAAAGTCAAAAAGGAATTAATAATTTTGCTGTAAGTAGAGCATTAGCAAATATTAGGGATATATATCAAACAAAATATAGTAAATATCAAGAATTTTTATCAAACTTTAATATATGTGCCGCTAAAAGAAGTGAAGTTGATGCCTCAAAAGATGGAAGTATCGAATGTAGTAATATAATAGAAAAACAATATATTGGTTTATTACCTGTTTATGATTTTTTAAATGCTAGCTTAGATAGTACTTGTTTAACAACTATTAATGAAGAATGTCAAAACTATAATTACCTTGTAAATGAGGATGATCATTGGTGGACAGCGACTGGTGATACGAAAAATACTTTTGATGTATATTATGTAAATTATAATGGATATATTGAATCAGATGAAGCAGCTATGGGTGCTAATTATCGATATGTTTTGGCACTAAATAAAAATATATTATTTAAATCAGGAGAAGGAACATTAGAGGAACCATATGAAATTAGATAAATGCTTTTATAAGCATTTTTTTAATTATTAATAGGAAATGTTTTACTTCAAAGAAAAACATTGGTATAATACTAATAGAAAAACTGGGGAGATTTTATGAAAAAAGAATTTTATTTTGTTTTAATAATGTTTGTTTTCTTATTATTAACACCAAATACTTTTGCAGCAACTACAACAAATGGAATAAAAATAGATAATTCAAATAATAATGGTACAGTTTTATACTGTGAGTATTCTAATGGAACGTACATTAGAATAAATGAAACAGATCATCTAGAAATAGAACCAGATGCTGTTCAATATCCTGGATATTTACCTTTTACTAAATATGATTATCAAGAATTGCGCGATTATAATTTTTTAGATTCAAATAATAAATGGGATTGTCCACTTTATGCTGTTTTAAAACCTGGTAAGCCAAAAGAAATTATAAAATTTTCTAATGAGTTAATTAATAATGGAGAAGTTTTGGTTTCATTAAATAAAAATAAAAGTAGTTGTGAAGGAAAATGTACTATATTTACACCTACCTCAAATAAAAAGAGTTGTACTTATAACATTGGAAATAAACAGCTAAAAATTGAAGGTGAAGGTAATAAATGTACTATAACTTATCCTGATGGAACATCAGAATCAAAAGTTAATGGTGTATGTAGTATGATTTCTTCTAATAATTGTCCAGATTTTTATTACAATAAAAAAACTAAAGAAATGAAATGGGCTACATATGATTATAATGAATTTTTTAAAAACGCTGATCATTATAATGATGATATTTATGAATTCATATGTGGAGATGATAAAAAAAATATTGAATATTTATGTGATGAGAATTGTGAATACCCCAATAATAGAAATATAAAATGTGATGAAATTACAGATATAATAAAAGGATCAACAAAAATACCTTCATTATGCAAACAAACTGGTGTATTAAGTGCCTTTCGCTTTATAGGATATTTATTAATGGTAGTAAAAATTGCTGTGCCAATTATTTTAATAATTATGGGATCATTAGATTTTAGTAAGGCGATTATGAATTCTAGTCAAGATGCTGTAAAAAAAGCAACAAATATGTTTGCTACTAGAATAATTACAGGAGTAGCAATATTTTTATTACCTACTGTAATAAATTTTGTATTTAACTTACTTCCAGAATCAGAAAATAACTTTAAAAAGTGTAATACTTGTTTATTTAAACCTAATAAATGTAATATTAATAAATAGATTAATTAAATATATGTATATTATCATATAAAGTACTTTTTAAATAATAAACAATTATAGATTTTGGTAAATAGTAACAAACTGATTTTTTAATAATCAGTTTGTTTTCATACTAGTATTATTATAAAAAAATTGATATAATTAAAAAAATAAATGAAAAAAGTAGGGATATTTTATGAAAAAATTTAAAATAATTTTCTTATTATTAATAATATTATATCCAAGAATAGTATCAGCAGCAGAAGGTAAAAAATGTATATATGATTCTAATGGGGTAAATGTTATCGTTAATATTACTGTAGATAAAAAGAAAAATCTAAATTGTTCAGCAACAATAAAAGAATGGCCTGACATTAATAGCATTAATAAAAGTGTTAATTGTGGATTATGGTCATCAGAAACTAAAAATTCTTATTTAGCTACAGAAATATCATCAAATAAAGAATTATGTCCTACTTATATTCTAGTTTCTTACAAAAAAGGAATACCATTAATTAATATTGGTGAAAAAAAAGAATTATACATTTCTTATTCAAAAAGTATTTTAGAAAATCAACAAAAAAAAATTAAAAACAAGTCTTATATTATAGAAAATACTGAATCAAAAGAAGTTCTTGACAAAAAGGGAAGTTGTACAGAATACACATATGAAGAATGTGTTAATAAAACTGATGCTCAAGGGAATGTCTGTATAAAAGATACAGAAAAAAAAATCTGTAAAAGACCATCTTCTTGTGCTGATTATATAACAAAGGAATCTTGTCCTTCACTTACTGATTCAGGAAGATGTCGTTGGAATGATACAACAAATAAATGTGAAAAAAAGAATTTATTTATTTGTACAGATTATTTAACTAAAGATCAATGTAAGGAAAGAGATGAAGAAGGAAAAGAATGTCGTTGGCGAAAAGGGAAGTGTACTTTTAAAAATTCTAAAGATGATCCTAATAAAGAAGAAAAAGAAGACTTAGATTTGGAAACTAATGATATAGATTGTGATAATATTTTTAATGGTAAATTTGGTACTTTATTAAAACAAATTTTATCTTTGATTAGATTTGCTGTTCCAATTTTAATAATTGGTTTGTCAGTTGTTGATTTTATCAAAGCTTTAGCTGCTCAAGATCCAAATGAAATAAAAAAAGTAACTAATAAATTAGGTAAAAGATTAATTATTGGTGTTCTAATATTTTTGTTACCAACACTTCTTGAGGTTTTATTAGAACTTGCTGGTATTGAATTTGGTGTTTGTGATATTAAATAATAGAAAGGAGTATGACACATGCTAACTCTTGGAATTTTAAGCAATATTTTTACTCATGGTTTAAATGGTTTCTTTATGCTTTTAGATTCTTTAGTTTACTGGCTAATTAGTGAATTATATGATCTTTTTTATTCCTTAGCTAGTACAGAATTTATAACAGATAAAGTCTATGAAGAAATAGCTAACCGATTTTTAGTTATTATTGGAGTAGTAATGTTATTTTATCTAGCTTATTCATTGTTAAAAGCCCTTGTAAATCCTGATGACTTAACTAAAGGTACAGGTAAAATTGTAACAAATTTAATTATTTCTCTTATTTTAATTGCTATAGTACCTAGTTTATTTACATATGCATTTAGAATTCAAAATATTATAATTGAAGATGGTATAATTGATAAAATAGTATTTGGAAATACAAATAATGACTTAACTTCTGTAGGAAGAAGAACAGCATTGACTCTTTTTGAATCATTTGCTCAAAACTTACCAGAAGATGCTGAAATAAGCCATAAAGATTTTGATACTTGGGGAGATTTAAAAGAGGCGATAATTGCTAATGATATAGAAGAAGTAAGTTTTTTAGACATAACATATGCAACTGAAGTTATTGCAGATAATCCAGATGAAGCATCTTACACCCCTCTTATAGGAACTTTATGTGGGGCCTTTTTAGTATATGTAATTTTCTCTTTTTGTTTAGATATGGGAGTTAGAGTAGTAAAATTAGCATTTTATCAAATTATATCTCCAATTCCAATTATGATGCGAATAATACCTGAGAAAAAGAGTGTTTTTGATAATTATGTTAAAAAAGTGTCTGCAACTTATTTCGAGGTATTTGTTCGAATATTTATAATGTTCATAATAGCATTTTTATGTTCACAGATACTCACAAATATAATAAATTTAAAGGGATTAGGATTATTTGGCAAAATAATAGTCATTTTAGGTATATTTGCGTTTGGTAAACAAGCGCCAAAATTGATTGGCGAAATAATTGGAGTAGATGCTGGAAATATAAAACTTGGTGTACGCCAAAAATTAGCAGATGGTGGTGCTTTTGTTGCTGGTGGTTTAATTGGTGCAGGAGCAACATCGATGGTGAGAAATTTAAGTAACAAATGGGCAAACAAAAATAACTGGAAAAATGCAGCAGGAAATGTAACTGCTGGAAGTGTTGCTAGAAACTTATTTGGCGGAGCACTAAGTGGTGTCGCTGGAGGATTTTCAGGTGCAGCAAGAGGAGGATATGGAGCAAGAAGTGCTAAAAACTTTACTGATATGCGAAATAGTGCTAGTAAAGGAGTTACTCAAACTATTGAAAACAGAAATAAAAGAGAATCTTATAAAGCTAACCATGGTGGAACAATTAAAGGGGTTTTAGCAGGACATATAGCAGATAGTGGTTTAGGTATTAAAAATTGGGCAACAGGAGGTGCTGCAAGTATTTTAAGAAAGACTAAATTTGAAGAGGAGTTTAAAAATAGCTATAAAGAATATGAGGCAATTTATGAGAATCCTAATTATAATGCGATGAAAAATCAATTGCAAAAATACGAAGCTTTAAAAGCGTCAGGTGTAACAACTTATGAAGGACAAAGTGTAGCTGCTGCAATTGATCAATTAAAAGGAAATATGTTAAAGTCTAGAATGGATTCTATTAGAAATAATTCACAATCTGCCGCATATGCAATGTATAATATCGCTCAAATAGCTAAACAAAATCCAGAATATGCAAAAGACATCGGGATTGATGTGTCAATGGTAGAAAATTTAAAATTAAAAGGAAATCAAATAATTGATAAAAGTACGAACAGAATTGTAGAAGCAGATGATTTATATAAAATGATAGAAGGAAGCAGTTTAAGAAATGTAGAATATGATACTCTTTCTGGGCAGTATATTGACAGTATTAGTGGTACAGTTGTAGATTTCACTCATACTGCGGCTAGTCAAACAAAAGATGGTATGAGTCATCAAAAAAAGAAAGCTTCAGATCAATTAAGAAGAGATCAAATGTCTGTTGAATATAAAGAAGCACAAAAACGCCAAGAAGCAAATAATAATAAATAAAGATAAAAAGGAGGAAACTTAAATGAATACTAATTACTTAATTCCCGCTAATTCTAAGAAATCAAAATTAATATTAGGTTGGTTTACATGGATTGATTTAATAATTTTTGCAACAGGATGTTTATTTACACTTGTAATGTTATTTATATTTAATTCTGCAATGAGTATTAGCTCAATATTATTAATATTATCCCCAGCACTAATTGCTTCATTCTTAGTAATGCCAGTTCCAAATTACCATAATGTATTACAATTAATAACTAACATTGTAACATTCATAATGGGAAGAAAAAGATATTATTGGAAAGGGTGGTGTATAAACGATGAAAAATAAAAATGCTAAAGTTATTAGTAAATATGCAGAAGATTGGATTCCAGTAAAACAAATCTTAAATGGAATGATTCAACTAGATAGTGGAGAATATGTAACAGGGGTCAAAGTTACTCCAAGAAATATCTTTATCTTAGATCGTGGAACTCAAGAAAATGTTATCTATAATTTAAGAAATTTTTATAACATGATAGATTATGAATTTTGGTTAATTGTCGCAGATAGACCAGTTGACATCAATATTTATTTATCTCAACTTCAACTTTTATATAACAATGCCTCAAATGGCACCATGCGTAAATTGATAATGCAAGATATTAATAAGGCCAATATGTTTATGAGTGCAGAATATAGTGTTGTAGATACAGAATATTTCATCTTATTCAAGGATAAAAAAATGGAAACTATTCAAAAAAGAATTCACAATCTTATTGCAAATCTATCCACATGTGGTCTTACATCAACTCAAGTATCAAATAATGATTTACGTATGCTTATCGACAATTTCTTTAATGGCGGTAAGCCAACAAGTTTAGGAACGGTGATGCCAGAATGAACATAAAAAGTCAATTAGCCCCAAAAGGTATAGAATTTAAACCAACGGAAATGGTAATTAGTGGAAAATTTTGTACAATATTAACAATAATTACTTTTCCAAAATATATATCAGAAGGCTATTTAGCCAATTTAACAAATATATCTGGTGTTAAAATTGCTATAAAACATATTCCTATTGAATTTTCAACATTACAAAAAATGTTAAATAAAGAAATTGCTGATTTAAAGCAAAGATTTCAAACAGAGAATGATCGTACTATTCAAGAAAGAATTAGACAAGATTATGAATCATTAGAACAGTTTATTCAAATGCTTGCTGCTACTCAAGCTCGTATTTTTGATTTTCAAATGCATGTTTTTATAGCTGCTGATAGCAAAGAAGAATTAGAAATGAAAAAAATGCAAGTTCGTAACTATTTAGATGGTCTTGGTATGCGTGGTGTATCATTAATGTTTGAACAAGAAAAAGCATTAAAATCAATAATTCCAATATTCCCTAAACAAGATATTGAAAATCGTGTAGGAACACCAATACCATCAGTTACGATGGCAGCCATGTATCCCTTTATTTTCGATAGTATTAAAGATCCAGGAAATAGTGTATTATTTGGTGTTGATTTCTCTGGAGGAGTAGTTTTATTTAATCAATTCTTATATAAAATAAAAAAAGAAAACAATCGTAACAATGCTAATATGATTATGTTGGGGACAAGCGGAAGTGGAAAATCAACCGCAGCAAAATTATTAATTAGAAGTCATTTAAGAAATGGTTATAAAGTAATTTGTATTGATCCTGAAGGTGAGCTTGCTGAAATGACTCGAAGTATTGGAGGAGATTTCTTAGATCTTGGTAAAGGTGGAGATTTTGGAATGATTAATCCTCTTGAAATTGTTGTTGATGCTGATGAAGAAGAAATTGAACAAGGTCTAGGTTATACAGTTTTAACTAGAACTTTACAACAACTAAAAGCTTTCATGAAATATTACTCACCATCAATTGAAGAAGATGTACTAACCATGTTTAGTGAAGTAGTACAAGATACTTATAAACGTTATAAAATTGATTATGACTCTGACTTTACTAAATTTAAAGCAAGTGATTATCCAACCTTTGATGATGTTTATGCAACTATTAAAGGGCGAATTTTATCGATGCCTGAACAAACTCATGAACGAGATGTCATGGAACGTTTAGAACTAAAAGTTAGACCACTTGTTAAAGAATTAAGATATTATTTTACTGGTCATACAACATTGAATATTCAAAGCGATTTTATTGTTTTTAATATTCGTGAACTAATGAATAGTGATGAAAATATTAAAAATGCCTTATTTTTTAATATTTTGAAATATGCTTGGGGACTTTGTCTTGATAAAAATATAGATACTGTTATGTGTGTTGACGAAGCTCATGTTCTTATGTCTACTAAAAATGAACTTGGCGCTGAATTCTTAGCTCAAATCCAAAGACGTAGTCGTAAATACAATACTGGAACTATCATTATAACTCAACAACCAACTGATTTTGCTGCACCTAATGTAATAGTTCATGGTAAAGCAATATTTGATAATGCCTCTTATTATTTAATTATGGGACTTCGTAAACAAGCAACAGATGATTTATCAAAATTAATTGATTTAAATGATAATGAAAAAGATAGTATAAAATATTATAATCAAGGAGAAGGACTATTTGTTTGTGGTAACAGAAGAATGCGAATAAATATTGTTGTAACTCAAGAAGAATTAGATTCATTTGGATCAGGTGGAGGATTATAGCAGTAAAAAGTAGGTGATATAATGAACTACGATGAAGAGTTAGATAATGAATCAGAAGAATTAGAAAATGGTTCTGATAATAATTTAGAAAAAACACAACCAGCTGAAAACGAACCAGAAACAAATGATTCATTAAATGAAGAAAAAGATGAGGAAGAGAAAAAAAAAGCTAAAGTTAAGGCTTTTATAAAGAAGAAAATTTTAGCCTTTTTATTGACTCATCCTTTTCTCGTAATTGGCATAATTATTGTCATAATACTCATTTTTATGATAATTATTATTGCAATGGATTTTGATATGGGTGGAACAACTATTCCAAAAGCTGAAATGTATTCTGGAAATAATAAGTGTAATAGAATACATTTAGTATCAGAAACTGATGAATATAAAAAATCAAATAGTTATTCACCTATAACGAATCCAGAAGATGTTGATATAAATGATACTACTCGTTTTAGTTATAAAGATTATGATATAAACAAATATATTGCAGGAATAATTTGGCAAGATAATCAAAATGCTCATGATGTAGATAACAAGGTTGTTTATGAATTAATGAGTATTGCTACTCGTAGTAGAATCATTTCTTCTATCCCTGAAAATTGTGTTGTTTTAAAAGAACATAATTCGGAAAACTTTACTGAATTAACTGGTAGCGAAGAAAAATACGAAGATATAAATAAAGCGGTAAATAGTACAGGTGGCTTAATAATAGCTCGTGGAGAAAAAGCAATTGATGCCAAATATGATACTTTTTCTTATATCAAAAAATCTCAAGAAAATGTTGATGGAAAAGAAAATATTGGTGTCTATTACATGATGAATAAAAATAAGGAAGGTGGACAAATTATCCCTGCTTCTTGGGTAGAAGAAAAAAATGTTCCAACCAAAAAAGTTTTAAATTCTACTAATTTAGAATCATTAAGTCTTTATGGCTCTAAATACTTACTTGAAAAAAAAGATTCTTTATATGATTTATATAGAGTTTTAGAATACTATTATGGTAAAGATATTGAATACTATACTATTAAAACTGGAACCGCTAATTCAGATTGTTCAGAAATAAATTTTTTTGAAACTCCATTAAGTAAAGAAGAATTTATTTCTTTAGTTACAGCACATTTAGCCAATGTAAATACAACAACAGCACGTATATTTACTGAAAATGCTGGAAAAATTTATGATTTGGGTAAAGAAATGGAAGCCAATCCTGAATTAATTTATATTATTGCAAGAAAAGAATATGGTTGGAGAGATAATAATTTTACTCTTAGTTGTAATAATTTTTATGGTTATGGAGTTTATAATGGTCAATTGACTGGAGTGTGTTTTGATACCTTTGAAGATGGTGTCAAAAAAATGCTACAATATGTTCATGATAAAGGAAGTTTAGATGCTTTTACTAAGGTATATTCTTATATTGGTACATATTTAGCTAATCCTGGAAGCTCTGATGATGGTGGATGTTATTATTTAACATTAGCTGATATTTTTGGACCTAATTATAGTAGGTGTAATCCTAGTTATAGATGTGCAAGTTCTAATGGTGGAGCAGGATGTATTTTAACAACTGATGAAGAAAAACAAGCTTATATTGATTGGCAAGCTAAAAAGATGATTAATCATCGTATGGCTATATTTAATTTAGGTGGAGATAATTGTGATGCTGGAGCTGGATTGGATGGATCAACTGAGGGAGCAACATTTTTAAATGAAACTATAGAATCGTTTCTTATTAGTCAAAACTCTTCTTTAGAAGAATATAATAACAAAATAATTGACTATGGATGTAAACATCAAGGAACAGGAACAGGAGTAGCATATGTTGCGGCAACTGCAGTTTCCGAATTAGCTAAATATGGTAAAAAATTCAATTATATTTGGGGTGGAATGCATGGTTCTGCACCAAGTACATATGGAGTTCCTGCAGCTTGGGGACCAAATGGACCTGATTTTGGTCCAACAGGACCAGATTGTTCTGGATTCGTTAACTGGGCACTTTATAATGTTGGATTTTCTTGGAAAGGTTTAGGTGCAACTGGTTGGGGTAGCTTAGGAGAAATAACAAATTTAGGTGATGAACGAGCTCAAATTGGCGATTTTATTGTTACTCCTGGAAGTCGAGGATTTAATCATATTGTAATTATAACAGCTATTCATCAAGAAGAAGAATATTATACTGTAGTTCATGCTCAGGGACAAGCTTATGGAGTAGTATTTAGTAAAGTACCATTTAGTGCTAATAGAAAACTTGCACTTATGAGTAATTATTATAGTACAGCTGCTAGAAATTCAGACTTTACTAATATGTGTAATGCAAGAGGAGGGTCCAATGAAGAAACTTAGTTTATTATTAATACTAGTTTTACTAACAGGTTGTAGTGTTGATTATAATCTTACAATCAATGAAAATAATGAATTTGATGAAAGTATTTATATTCAAGCAGAAAACGATAGTGAAAGCCAATCATTATTTAATGATCCTTGGCCAATAAAAGCCCTTTATAGTGATTTAGATTCAGGAGAATATCCAGAAGAATTAGAAGGTGTAGAATACTATAAATCTAATTTAGTATTAAATAACAACTATTATCTAAAAAAGTTATCCTATAAATTTAATAGTGAAAATATTTATGATAATAATTCAATAAAAACTTGTTATGAAAGCTTTTATGTAAATAAAGATGAAAAAGAAAAAACAATTTCTTTATCAACTAGTTCCAAATTCTTATGTATGGAAAATTATCCTAGTTTAAATGAAGTTAATATCAAAATAAATATTGCCAATCCTGTAGTTACTCATAATGCTAGTAAAATTAATGGCAATACATATGAATGGAATATAACAAGAGATAATTATGAAAATAGTGGAATTATTATCAAATTTAAAAAAGAAAAAGAAGCAAATGAAATTAATAGATCTAAAACTCCATCTCCAATAATATTTATATTTTTAGCCGTTTTTTTCTTGATTTTAATTGGACTAATAGTATATAAAACTAAAAATAACAAATAATACAAGAATACAAATTAAATTTAAGTATTCTTTTTTTTGTTTGCATGTAGTATAATGTAGGCAGCTAAAATAATTAACTTTGAATAAATAAAAAATTATAGTATAATTAATAATGTTATAAACGGAGGAATGATGAATGAAATTTAGAATATCACCTAAAGATTTTATGATTTTTGTTATATTTTGTATATTTTTACTTTATCTTTGTGCAATTGCGGTTTTAAATTTTACTTCATTTATAAATGAAGGTGGTTTTTATGGATTAAATCCATTTCCAGCTTTTATAGGTAGCAATTTAACACTTACAATGTGTATATTCTTCGCTGCTTTAATCATTATTTTTTCTTCCGTCTCTTCCTATATTTTTGATAAAGAAAAAGGTCATGGAGTAGGTTTAAATATTAAAGATAAAGAAGAAAAAGGATATTCTAGATGGTCTAAAGATAAAGAAATGAAAGAAGACAAAAACGTTGAGCATGTTGATGCCACTAGCCCTAAAGTGGAAGCTGCTGGAATTCCGCTAATAAATAATGGAAAAGATATCTGGGTTGATAATGGAGAATATCATAATCTTGTAATTGGTTCTACAGGATCAGGTAAAACTGAAACAATAGTAAAACCAATGGTTAATTTACTTGCTAAAAAAGGCGAAAGTATGATTATCACTGACCCAAAAGGAGAAATTTATAAATATAGTGGAGAATATTTAAAAGAGCAGGGATACAAAATAATTGTTTTAAACTTTCGTGATCCTATTAATGGTAACGCTTGGAATCCATTAACTCTACCTTATCGTTATTATAAGAATGGTAATGTTGATAAAGCAACAGAACTTTTAGATGACGTAGCTTTAAATATCGTAAAAGATCCTAATAATAAAGGAGAGCCATTTTGGGAAAATAGTGCTGCTGATTATTTCTCTGGACTGGCTTTAGGTTTATTTATGGATGCTAAAGAAGAAGAAGTTAATATGAATTCTATTAATTATATGAGTTCTGTTGGAGAAGAAAGGTTTGCTGCTGGTACATATATTAAAGAATATTTTAATTTAAAAGGTGCAGAATCAAGTGCATATATTTTTGCCTCAGGAACAGTTAATGCTCCGAAAGATACTCAAGGTGGTATTACATCAACATTTAAACAAAAAGTAAGAACTTTTGCTTCTCGAGAATTATTAAGTGAAATGCTTGCCTATAGTGATTTTGATATGCGTGATATTGGTAAAGAAAAAACAGCTGTATTTATGATTATCCATGATGAAAAGACAACTTATCATAGTTTACTTACCATTTTTATTAAACAATGTTATGAAACTTTAATAGATGTTGCAAAAGAAACAGGTGGCAAACTGCCATTTAGAACTAACTTTATTCTTGATGAATTTGCTAATATGCCACCTTTAAAAGACGTTGATTCTATGGTTTCTGCTGCCCGTAGTCGTGATATAAGATTTACATTTATTATTCAAAACTTTGCTCAATTAAATGATGTTTATGGTAAAGAAGTTGCTGAAGTAATCAAAGGTAATTGTGGTAACTTAGTTTATTTAATAAGTACCGAAATGGCTGCACTTGAAGAAATAAGTAAAATGTGTGGAGAAGTAAAATCAAAAGATAAAGATAAAACGGCATCAACTCCTCTTGTAACTGTAACTGATTTACAAAGAATGAAATTATTTGAAGTAATAATAAAACGCTTGAGAAAAGATCCATTTAAAACTAAATTAGAACCAGATTTTAAAATAAATTGGGGAATTGAAAGAAAAACAGCAGAATTACCAACACGTGAAAAAAAAGAAATTAAACTATTTGATCTAAAAAATTATGTTTCAGAAGAAAAAAGAAAAAAAATGATGGAAGATATGGAAAAAAATAAAGATAATAATTCATTCATGCCAAATCTTCCAGGAATGAATACTCCTTTTTTTAAAAATATGAATAATATGGCTAATCCTTTTGCGGATCCATTAGGAAATCCTTTAAATAATCCATTTTCAAAAAATCCTCCGATGAGTAATGAAGATATTGATAAAATGATAGCAGATATTGATAAGAAACTAAAAGAATTAGATGAAGAAGAAATGCGTCAAAAGAAGATGGAAAGTATTTCTAACCAACCTAAAAAAGATATTTTAGAAAAGCCTTTCTTTGATTCTAAAAAAATTATAAAAAAAGAAACACCAAAAGATTTTAAGGAAGAAAAAGATTCTAAAACAAACGATAAACCGCAAATAAATGTAGATGTTGATAGTGTTATAGTTAATGATAATGTTATAACTGACGATGAATTTTTTGATGACTTTTTTATAGATGATTAGTTATTAATCATCTGTTTTTTTAACTTTTTTTCATATAATAAAGTGGTGAAAAAAATGAAAAGAATAGATTTAAATACATATAATAAAAGTATGGGGTTATTGATTGATTTATCGGATCCAACAATTTATGAAGAAAAAAAAATTTCTGGTAGTGTCAATATTCCATATCAAAAACTTTTGTTAAATTATAAAGAACTTTTAGATAAAAATAAAAAATATTATTTAACTTGTTCAAAAGGAATTCACAGTCAAAAAGCTGTAAGTATTTTAGAATTTTATGGATATGATGTTACTCAAGTAATAAGAAACGACTTAAAATAACTTAAATTTATGAATTAAATACATATAAAAAGAAATGTTATATAATTTAACAAAATTGTATATATTTCTTTTATTTTTAAAAAACTTTAGAAAATATTAGTATCATAAGTAAATAATTTTCTTTATAATATGTTATAATAATAAAGTGATGATTATGTTAGAATTTATGAATAACTTTGATGATTTAATTAATAATTTTTTATTAGGTATGGGGATATTTGGCCCAATACTAGGATGCTTTTTAATTTTAATAGAATCTATTGTTCCAGTATTACCTTTATTCGTTTTTATAACAATTAATTTTTTAGTGTTTGGTAATATTATTGGTTTTATAATATCTTGGATATTTACCGTATTAGGATGTTTATTGTCTTTCTTTATATTTCGTAAAAAAATAAAAAATTGGTTTGATGGAAAAATACAAAATAATCTTCAATTTCAAAAAATAATGAAAATGATTGATACTATTAAATTAGAACAATTAGCAGTAATAATAGCAGTTCCTTTTACTCCGGCATTTATGATAAATATCGCCGCAGGACTATCTAAAATACCTACTAAAAAGTTCTTAACCGCTTTATTAATTGGTAAAATATTTTTAGTTTTATTTTGGGGATTTGTTGGGACAAGCTTAATCCAAAGTTTAACTCATCCAATTGCTTTACTAAAAGTAGTAATTTTAATGATAATAGCTTACATTTCTAGTAAAATAGTCAGTAAGAAATTTAATTTTGATTAGGAGGATTTATGGAGTACATAATAATTGGATTATTAATTCTAATTATTATATTAATAATAATAATTTTAGTAAGAAAAAAAGATAATAATGATGTAACAGAACGATTAGGTCGTTTTGAAACTAATATAACCAAAGAAATAGGAGAATTTAAATTAGGGTTTTCTAATAACTTAAGAAATGATTTTGAACATTTAAATGAAGTAATAATTAATAAATTAAATTATATAAATGATAAAGTAAATGAAAGATTAGAAGATAATTTTCAAAAATCTAATAAAACTTTTAATAATATTTTAGAAAGATTATCTAAAATTGACGAAGCTCAAAAAAAGATAGATGGATTATCTTCAGAAATAGTTTCACTTCAAAGTGTTTTAACTGATAAAAAAACTAGAGGAATATTTGGTGAAGTAAATCTAAATTATATTCTAACTAATATTTTTGGTGATAATTCGCGTGGAATATATGAAATTCAACATAAGCTAAAAAATGGGAATATTGCAGATGCAATTTTGTATGCTCCAGCTCCTTTAGGAACAATTTGTATAGATTCTAAATTTCCTTTAGAAAATTATCAAAAAATGACTGATAAAACTCTTCCAAAAGAAATAAGAGATAATGCTACAAAACAATTTAAAATAGATGTAAAAAAACATATTGAAGCTATTAGTTCAAAATATATTGTTCCTGGAGAAACAGCAAGTGAAGCTATTATGTTTTTACCTGCAGAAGCAATATTTGCAGAACTTAATGCTTATCATTCTGATTTAATAAAAGAAGCATATAATAAAAAAGTTTGGATTACTAGTCCTACAACATTAATGAGCACCTTAACCACTATTAGTATGATATTAAAAAATATGGAAAGAGACAAATATGCTAAAGTTATTCATGAAGAATTAAATAAATTATCTTTTGAATTTGACCGCTATAAAGAACGTTGGGATAAACTATCAAGAAGTATTGACACAGTGACAAAAGATGTTAAAGATATTAATATAACAACAGAGAAAATAACTAAAAGATTTAACTCAATAAATAGTGTTGATATAGAAAAATTGGAGCATAAATAAGAATTTAAAATTAGTATTGTAAGAATAAAAAAGTATGATATAATCTAAATAATAGAAAGAGGGATAAAAATGAAACTAAAAAATTTTAAGAAAAATAAAAAATTAAAGAATACCCTCCTAACTCTAGGTGCATTAATCATCCTGGGGGGGGGGTACAGTAGTACTATATAAGAGAGATAACTTATACCAGGATGATTATACTAAAATATATAATGCAAACCAAACAAGTGAGATAGCGTATACTATAGATGGAACCAAAGTAAGAAATGTATTTCCGACAAAGGGCAGTAAATATACGGTAAATAGCGTAACATGTGAAGATGGCGTAACAGCCGAATGGAATGAGGATTTATGGGGATTAATAAATATAAATACTAATAATAATACAGAAATAAGTTGTAATATTGATTTTAGAGACAATAGTTTTGTAGGAACCTTAAAAAGATTATCTAAAACATCAGAAGAGATAGTAGAAGACGATTATGGCAACTTAAGGTACATTGGAGCAGATCCTAATAACTACGTAAATTTTAATTGTACAGATTCAAATGATGAAAGTACATGTGAAAAATGGCGAATAATAGGAGTAATGAAAGATATAAAGAATGCTGATGGAACAGTCTCAGATAAGGTAAAACTAATAAGAAGTGAGAAAATAGGCTCATATGCATGGGACAATGTAGGTTTTTTTGGAAATAATAATTGGAGTACAAGTGCTTTAAAAAAAGTCTTAAATGAAGGAGCCTACTATAATAGAACAAGTGGAGATTGTCCAAGTGGAAGTAATGGAGCAACAACAGCATGTGATTTTAGTGAGACTGGTTTAACTGTTAATGCCATGAACATGATAAGCAAATCAGTATGGAGTTTAGGTGGTGGGAATATTAATTTAAGTTATAAAGCGGTTGATTCGTATTTTCAAGAAAGAGGGACAACAATATATAGTGGTCATGCAACAAAATGGACAGGGCTTGTTGGCTTAATGTATCCAAGTGATTACGGATATGCAACTGCGGGAGGCGAAGCAACAAGTAGAGAAACATGTTTAAGTTTTAATTTAAGTACTAGTAATTATTGGCATGGTGGTAGTCGCTGTTATATTAATGACTGGCTATTTAAAAGTGATAAAGAACAATGGACATTAATGCCTGGTTTGAATAGTAGTAGTGTTTTCTATGTTGAAACTTACGGAGCTGTTCATAATAATGATTCTAATAGAAATAGAGCCGTTTATCCAGTCGTATATCTAGATTCAAAGATAGGAATTAAGAGTGAGAGCGATGGCTCAAGCACAACACCGTTTGTTTTAGAAAGCTAAAAAATAGTATGAAATAAATAAAAAAAGAATCAAAACTAAATTGATTCCTTTTTTATTTATCTAAAATATATAAATATAAATATTGCGAGAATAAAACAATAAATTGAAAACTTCCACAATTTTCCTTTTTTAACTAATTCACTTAACCATTTGTATGAAAAATATGTCACAACTCCTGCTGCAAACATTCCTAAAAAATATGATAAAATTAAACTAGAACTTGCTGGATTTTCTAAAAAGTCTAATACTCCTAATCCCATCGAAGCGATACTAACAGGGAAATAAAGCATAAAAGTATACTTTAATGCTGATTCTCGTTTTAATTTACAAAGTAGACAACCAACTAAAACAGCACCACTACGGCTAACTCCAGGAATTAAAGCAACCATTTGGAGAAGACCAATAATAATAGCATCTTTAATAGTTATATCTTTATCATCTTTATTTCCTTTAACGTTTTTTACTAAAAATAAACTTATTGCTGTTATTAAAAAAGCAAAACCCAAAAATTTAATACTTAAAATACTTTCGATTTGGTCTTTAAATAAAGCACCTACAATTCCAACAGGGATACTGCCAATTAAAATAAGCATACAATATTTAAATCCATTAACACTTTCTTTGCGTTTCTTTTTATTAAATAAATAAGTAAAAAAATCATTAATAAGATTTATAATATCTTTAAAAAATATAAGTAAAATAGCTAAAAAAGAACCAAAATTAACAAATATTTCAAAATTTAAATCATTAAGCATATTAGTATTAAAAATATTTTTAAATAAAAATAAATGTCCACTAGAAGAAATCGGTAATGGTTCTGTAAAACCTTGTAAAATACCTAAAAGAATATAAATAATATATTTCATGATTATCACCTAATTAATTATATAATAAATTTTAAGAATAAGAAATAAAATATTATAAAGGAGCGAAAATGAATATATTTGGTTTATTATTAGGTATTATAACAACTAGTATTGGCTTAATGTTTATTTTTCTTTATTTAAACTTATTTACTTTAGGGTATAATTTTTTAGAATATGTCCACTTTATTACTATAAGGTTTGAATGTTTATTATTTTTTTTTGGTATTATTATAATAATATTTTCATTGAAAGGATGGATTAAAAGTGTACTATTATTACGACATTCTTCTAAATTTTCAAGATAGCATAAATTTATATAATTTTTATGAATGGGAGGAAAATGACAATCTTGATTATATAAAAAAAATTCCTTTATATCGCATAACTACAACAGATTTACAAAATTTATTTAAATATAAAGTTAAATTTTCTCAAAAACTAATTGAAGAAATAAAAAATAAAACAATATTAAAAAATTCATCTAAGACTTTAAAAAATACTTTTTTAGTAAGCGATACAAAAGATGCTTTAGCTTTAGAATTAGATGATGAAGGAGTAGTAATAAGTAGGAGTAAATTACTTTTAGCAGATGAAATTAATTTAAATGAAGTAATGTTTACAATGAAAGAATCAAAAATAGAATATGAAAAAATTTCTAAATTTAAAAATATTCAAAATATTCGTCAAATTGAAGAAATAAAAAAACTCATAAATTGTGAAATAAACACACTTTATGAATCTAAAAATATTAGTAAATTAAAATATTTATATTATGAATGGTTTAATACTTTAAATGATAATTTCGAAGAAATTTATAAAATAATGAAAAAATCTTTAAAAAATAGTTTTGATGATAATCAAAAAAGAGTTTATGATTTAATAAAAAAATCCTATTACAAAGTAATTTAAACTCGACCTAAACCTACTTTTTTTAAGACTTCATTATATTTTTCTTTTGCTAATTTTTCAACAGTTTTTAAACCTTCATCTAAAACTTTATCAACCATACCAGAATCCATATATTCATGGTATTTTTTTTGAATTTCCAATAATTTTTCTACAACTAAATCAGCAACACACTTTTTTAAATTTCCATAATTAGAATCTTTAAATTTTTCTTCTACTTCTTTAATATTTAAATTACTTAGAGCAGAGTAGATTGTTAAAAGATTAGATATTCCAGGTTTTTTTTCAATATCATAATAGACTTTATTATCACTATCAGTTACAGCTGACATTATTTTTTTACGAATAACATCTTCACTATCTAAAAGAAAAATTAATCCTTTAGTATCTTCACTAGATTTGCTCATTTTCTTTGTAGGATTTTGTAAATCCATTATTTTAGATCCAACCTCTGGAATTAAAGGTTCAGGAATTATAAAAGTTTCACCATATTTATTATTAAATCTTTCTGCTAAATCTCTGGCAAGTTCAACATGTTGTTTTTGATCAATGCCTGTTGGAACAAAATCAGCGTTATAAAGAAGAATATCAGCTGCCATTAAAATAGGGTAAGTAAGAAGTCCTACACTAACATTTCCATATCGTTTACTTTTATCTTTGAATTGAGTCATTCTACTAGCTTCTCCCATATAAGTATGACATTCTAAAATCCATGATAAATTAGTATGATATAAATTTTCTGACTGTAAATAAATAGTATTCTTCTTTGGGTCAATTCCGCATGCTAAATAAAGTCCTACATTTTTTTTAATTCTTGTCTTTAAAAGTTCTGGATCTTGAGGAACCGTTATAGCATGTAAATCTGGAACAAATATAAAAGAATCATATTTATCTTGAAACTCAACACTTTGTTTAATGCCTCCTATAAAGCTACCTAAAGTTAGTTCACCACTTGGTTGTAAACCTGTCAATAATCTTTTCATAAAAATCACCTATAAGTATTCTATCATAATGTGAATAATTTTTAAATAATTGTCAAAAATAAAGAATAAAGGAGAGGTATGAATGAAAAAATTAGCTTTGTTTTTAATTAGTTTAATCGCGGTAGTAGGATGTGCTTGTACCATGACTAAAGCAAGCGATGCTGTAAAAGAATATCTTGGAAAATATAATAACCAAGATCCAGAAATATTAGTTGAATTAGATAGTTTAGTAAAAGAAGAAGAATTTACTGATGAACAAAGTGAATCTTACAAAGAAGTTATGAAAAAACAATATACTGATTTAAAATATGAGATAGTTGATGAAACTTATAATGGTGATGAAGCTACTGTTACAACTAAAATAACTGTTTATGATTTATATAAAGCTCAAAAAAATGCCGAAGAGTATAAGAATGAACATGAAGAAGAATTTACTGATGAGGATAAAAAATATGATGTAAAAAAATTCTTAGATTACAAAATAAAAGAAATGAAAAAAAGCGATGAAAGAACAGAATATACAATTGATTTCAAAGTAGTAAAAAAAGATGGTAAATGGACTATTGATAATATTAGTACTGAAGACTTAGAAAAAATCCATGGTATTTATAATTATGCAAATGATTAACAATCATTTGTATTTTTTATATAAAATATACAGATAAATAATATATATAATTCAACTTTCTAGAACGAATAATCGTTCTTTTTATTATTATTAATTTATGCTATCATTTATTTAAGAAAGAAGGTTAATTAAGTGATAGACTTTACAAATGCTGTAGAAAAATTTAACTATTATAGAGGTTCAGGAAAAAATGGAAGAAATTTATAATAAACTAAATTTCTATTTGAATGATATTTGTAATTATTTAGAAAAAGAAAACTCATTTTTATTAGATAATATATTAAGTATTGCTAAATTAAATGATACTTTTTTAGAATACATAGAGCAAGATTCTTTTGATAATAAAACCATTAAAAATAATTTAACATTTGATGATGTTTATCTTCTTACTAGAGAAATTATTGAACAGATTGATAAAAATTATCTTAAAGAGTTTGATAATTTAATTCAAAGTGGAGAATTAGATTTTAGTTTTAATAATGATTATGATGATTCATATTGTATAAGCATGTATAGAAAAAATGAGGTAAAACAAATAATTAATATTAATAGAGATTTTAATTATAACGATGTAAGAGTTTTAATTCATGAATTCATTCATTATACAAATGGAAAAAAATATTCAATAAATAGAAAATATTTAACAGAATTTTTGTCGATTTATTTTGAATTTTATGCAATCGACTATTTACTAGCAAAAGGAATAAATAAAGAAGAAATAGATTATTTTCATCGAATTAAATCTACAAAAGAACACTCTAATATTTTTAATCGATACGAGATAGTTTTATTAGCTTTTATTAAATTTGGCAACTTAGATGAAAATACAGTTTCTTTATTGCAAAAATACTTGTTAAATATTAAGAAAGAAGCATTTGAAAAAGAATGTACTATTTTATATAAAAATTTATATATTGCAGAAGAAAGGAATAGAACCAAAATAGAAAAAAATCCCGAAATACTAGGATGCGTATTAAGTGAAGAATTTATCACCTCAAATTATAGATATATATTAGGAACTCTATTAGCTTTTTATGCACATGAATATTCAGCTTTTCAAGATATTGTTTATTTGAATAATCATATTCATGAATATAACGATAAAAGTATTTACGATATTTGTTTAATTATTGGAATTGATATTAATGATACAAACTTTGTTCCAAAATTATTTACTGCTATACATAAATATATAACTGCTAAACAATCAATTATAAAACGATAAAAGGAGAATATAAATAATGAATATTTTAATAATTAGTAATTTTGACAATGATGAAAAATTAGAAGATATCTGGTTTGCTCGTGCTTTTCAAAAAGATGGACATAAAGTAGCAATCGTAGATAAAAATTATGATGAAAGATTAGAAGATGTTTTTGATATTTTTATTAGAAGAAATACATGGGATTCCAAAGCAACTATAAAAAATATTCACAACAATTATGCATTTCGAAAAAGAATAATAAAAAAAAATTTACCACGTATAAATTTTGATGGAAAATTTGATGGAAATAATAAAGAATATTTAGTAGATTTATTCAAAAAAGGATATGAAGTAATTCCTAGTATTGATAATTTAAAAGATTTATCTTTATTAAATGATTTTCAAAAATACATGTTAAAGTTAAAAGATAGTTATGATGGTTTAGGACAAATAATAGTAGAAAAAGAAGAAATAAAAGAAAAATTTAATAATAATTATATTATTCAGCCATTTATGCAGTTTAAATCTGAAATACAATTTTATTATATAAAAGATAAATTAGAATATGCTTTAGAATTTATACCCAGTAAAGTTCCTGTTTACCCAGATGCAGCTTTTTATACTTATAACAAAAAAGAAAAACAATTAGCAGATAAGTTTGCAAAACTAAATGAAGATTATTATGGAATACAAAGAATAGATTTCATAAAACTAGAAAATGAAACTCTTTTATTAACAGAAATAGAAGATATTGCACCTTATTTAGATTTGGATTGTATAAATGAAGATATTAAGAAAAAGTTTATAGAAGATTATAAAAATATGGTATATGAATATATGAAAAAATAGTAAACTAAAACTACTAGAAGAAAAGGAAGTAAAAAAATGAATTTTTATAAATATGATAAAGAAATAGAACCATCAGATATTCAAAAATTTCAATTTCCAAATCAAAAAATTGGAGTCATTATTCATATTAAAAATGAAGATGGAAAGATTTTGCTACAACAAAGAGGAAATCTTGCAAGTGATGAAAATGGCTTATACGAAGATGTAGGAGGTAAAGTAGAAAAAAAAGATTTAGATTATAAATCTGCTTTACTTAGAGAAATAAAAGAAGAAATGGGAACTTTAGTAAATATTGAGATAAGTGGATCATTAGGAATCTATCATTGTTATAAAAATAATATAAATTGGATATTTATTATATTTTATGGAAAATACTTAAGTGGAAAAATACAAATAATGGAGCCAGATAAATGTATGGGATATAAATTTTTTGATTATGAAGAAGCAATAAATTCTAGTTTCGTAAGTGAAAGCTGTAAATATTTAATAAAAGCAATAGAAAGTCTAAAATAAATGACTTTCTTTTTTTATTAAAAGCATTTATTTTTTTCATTTCTCATAAAATTTTTTAGGTGAACTTTATGAAAAAACTTCTTTTGGTGTTAATAGGGTTAATCCCATTAAATGTATCAGCTATTAGTGCTAGGAATATAATTGCCATGGATATGGATTCAAATCGTATATTATATGAAAAAAGTATTTATGATGAACATTTAATTGCTAGTATTACTAAAATAATGACTGCAACTGTTGCTATTGAACTAGGCGATTTAGAAAGTGATGTAACGGCTTCTGATACAATTTTAAAGGCATATGGAAGTGCAATATATATTGAAATAGGAGAAACGATGAAATTAAAAGACTTACTTTATGGCCTCATGCTTCGTAGTGGGAATGATGCGGCACTTTTAATTGCTGAAACTGTTGGGGGTAGTGTCGATAATTTTGTAAGTCTTATGAACCAAAAAGCCAAAGAATTAGGTATGAAAAATACAAATTTTATTAATCCTCATGGTTTAGAAAATAATAAAGGAGAAGGTAATACTTCAACTGCATACGATATGGCACTTCTAACAAGTTATGCCATGAAAAATAAAGAATATCAAAAAATAGTAAGTACTAAAAATTACGTTGTAAAATCTGATAAAAAAAGCTATAGTTGGGCCAATAAAAATAAATTATTAAATACTTACGAATATACAACTGGAGGTAAAACAGGGTTTACTGAAAAAGCTCGAAGAACGCTTGTTTCAACTGCCTCAAAAGATAATAAAAATATTGTTGTCGTTTCTCTAAATGATCCTGATGATTGGAAAGATCATACTGATTTATATGAAAAATTATTTAAAGAATATACAAGTGTAAAAATAATTGATGCCAATAACTTTAAAATAAAAAAAGAAAATTATTATAAGAAGAATAAATTGTATCTTAAAGATGATGTATATGTCTTATTAAAAGGAAACGAAAAAAAAGACATTACATTAGACATTAATTTACTAAAAATATCAGATTTTAAAAATGGTGACAAAGTTGGTAGTGTCAAAATAAATTTAAAAAATCAAACTTTAAAGGAAGTAAATATTTATGTTAGTAAAAAAGATGAAAAGATAAAAAAACAAACTAATTTTTTACAAAAAATTAAGGAATGGTTTAAAAAATGATTAATAAATTATGGGGATTTTTTATAATAATAGGGATTTCATTTACAATTTTAGTCGGTAATTTAGATGGTTTAAATGATACAATTTTAACAAGTACTAAAAGTGGAGTAGATATGGTACTTGAATTAATACCAATTATTATTTTGTGGTCAGGGTTAATGAAAATTGCCGAGAGTAGTGGACTGCTTGAGCAAATTTCTAAAATATTTCACCCATTATTAAGTAAATTATTTCCCTCTTTAAAAAAAAATAGTAAAGCACTAGGTTATATTACATCTAATATTGCAGCTAATGCTTTAGGTTTAGGGAGTGCAGCAACACCATTTGGTCTAAAAGCAATGGAATGTATGCAAAATGAAAATGATAATAAAAAAGTAGCAAGTGATGCAATGATTACTTTTTTAGTATTAAATACTAGTGGAGTTACTATCATACCAACTACAGTTATTGCTCTTCGCCTAATGCATAAAAGCGCTAATCCTGAAGAAATAATTATTCCAGCAATACTAGCAACTATTTGTTCTAGTATTGCTGGACTTTCCCTAGATTATATAAGAAGGAGAAAAAGAAAATGAGTCAGATTTCTAAATTAATGATCCCCTTATTTGTTCTTTTTGTAATTTTTTATGGTTTAAAAAAAAAGATAGTGATTTATGATGTCTTTTTAGAAGGAGCTAAAGAAGGATTAGTTACTGTTTTTAATATATTTCCTTCCATAATAGCAATGGTATTCGCTATTAATATTTTTTTAAATAGTAATATTTTAGATTTTTTATTTCAATTCTTAAATCCATTACTAAGTATTTTAAATATTCCTTTAAATATTTTACCAATGGCCTTAATAAGACCAATTTCTGGGACCGCATCTTTAGCCATCATGAACGATATTTTTATAAAATATGGCCCAGATTCTTTAAGTGGAAGAATAGCATCAGTTCTTCAAGGTTGTACAGATACAACAATATATGTTTTAGCACTATACTTTGGAAGTATCAAAATATCAAAAACTAGACATGCTCTATCTACTGGTTTATTTGCTGATTTTATAGGGATTTTAGCTAGCTTTTTAATAGTAAATTTCTTCTTTTCTTAGTACTATCTACCAAATTTTGGAATTATCAAGAATTTGACTTTACTTATCTTTTTATGATACCATTAAAAACGTTTCCGCAAAAAAGAGGTAGAGTTAAATGAAAAAATTGCCGTCGATTAAGGCCTTAATGGCCATAATCGCGATTGTATTTATTACTATCTTTACCGCTCAAAAAATAGATGGTAATAAAACTATTACTAGTAGTAAAGCTTATATTACAGATAACTACATGTTAGCAAGTAGTATTGGGGTTAAAAGACTATTAGAAAAAGAAACAGTTAATAATGAATTATTAGCTATTAATGAAAGTAAAAAAGAAGTTAAAGAGCCTATAGTGATTTCTAAAGAACCTGAGATACCTGAAGAAGAAACACCAAAAATAGTTTATGATGGAATGACTATAGATGAATTAGCAAGTAAATTAGAAAAGAGTTTAAAATCAACTCTAAAAGGATATGGTAAAGTTTTTGCTGAGTATTCAATTAAATATAATGTTGACCCATATCTTTCTTTAGCAATTGTTTTACATGAAACTGGATGTAATTCAGGAGTATGTAGTAGACTAGCAAGAAAGTGTAATAATATAGGTGGAATGAAAGGTTCTCCAGGTTGTGGCGGCGGGCCATATAAAAAATTCGAAACACTAGATAAAGGAATAAAAGCTTTTTATAAGAATTTATCAAAAAATTACTATCAAATGGGATTAACAACGCCTGAACAAATCGGGAAAAAATATGCGGAAAGTGAATCTTGGCCAACTAAAATAAGACACTATATCAATTTAATTAAAAAAAGGTAGAAAAATTGTTTCTATCTTTTTTCTTGCCTTTTTTTTCTTACAAAGTTATAATATAAATAATAAAGGGGCATGATAGCATGAACAATAAAGAAAATAATAATACTTTAAATTCAAATCAAAATACTCAAAATTCTACGCCAAATATTTCTTTAAAACCAGAAAATCAAGGAGAAATTGATGCTTTAGATGCAGTAAATATCTCTAGTTTAAATGGACAAACTATTGAACAAATGCCAACAAAAAATACACAAGCTCCTGTAAAACCAACTATTTTGGAAACCTCAATAATAAACAATAATAATGTTGATTCAGGGCTTAATTTATCAGCAGATAATAATCAAACTTTACAGAATTCTGTAAATGCTAATCCAATAATTGAATCAATGTCTAATTCTGATATAAGTGTCCAAGAGCAATCTAATAATAATCAAGATTTAGTTCCACCAATTATTGAAGCGATGCCAGTTAATAATGAAAATATACTAAATGATATAGGAGCAAAAGTTGAAAAACAAAATACAGAAATATTAGAAGAACCAGTCATAAATAATGAACAAAATCAAGTAGTTAATATGCCAGTTGAAAGTTTGAATCCAGAAACTCCTATTGAAAATTCAATTTCAGAAACAATTGTTGAGTCTGGAACAAATACTGCTAATTCAATTCCTTTAGATTATAATTCACAATCAAACTATAATAATACTCCAACCAAGAATCAAGAATTACCAGTTGAACCAAAAGCAGACGACCAAATTTTAGATAATCAGATTCCTGTAGTAGTTAACAGTATCAATAACAATCAAATATCTGAGCAAAAAATAAGTACACCAATAATAGAAACAATACCTGAAAGTAATATTAATGAATCACAAATTTCTGAACAATTAACAACTGATAATTCAAAAAATAATGAATTAAATAATCAAAATAATAATACTATAAATTCAAATGACGGTTTAGAAGCAAATGATGAAATATTTAATGCAGTTCCAAAACCACCAATATTTGATAAAGAATCAAAAGAAAAGAAAAAAGGGCAAAGTAAAATATTATTAATGATATTAATAATTTTATTAATAGGAGCTATAGGGTTTGGAATATATTACTTTTTAATAGTAGCTAAAAATAAAACTTTTGCCTCTGGTATTACTACAAAAGAATTAAAATTGGAATTAGGGGATGAATTATCTACTAATATCGATGATTATGCAAATATTAGTGGTATTGATAAAAAAGATTGTAAATTAGACACTAAAGAGATTTTAATGAATAAAGTAGGAGCTTATAAGTTTAGTGTTACATGTGGGAATAAAGTTGTAGAAGGAACCGCTAAAGTTGATGATACAACTAAACCAGAATTAATTTTAAATGAAATAACAGTTTTGCCCAATGCTACATTAAATGTTACTGATATTGTTGAAAACTGTATTGACGCCTCTATGTGTATTTATAAATTTAATGACGAAGCTGCAGTAAACGAAGCTTTAAAAACTATAGGGGAACATGAAATAGAAATAAATGCTAGTGATGAATACAACAATGAATCAATAATAAAAACTAAGTTAATTGTTTCTAAAAATGCTCCCACAAAATACATTACTTGTACAGTTAGTAGTACTGAAAATATTGAAGAATTATCTGCATCTTTAACAACATCTTTTCGTTTTGGCGTAGATAGTAATAATAATTTCTTTAATTCTGTTAAAAGCTCTGAATTTAAATTCAATTCTAAAGATTCTTACAATTCCATCAAAAATAATTATAATGAAACTTCTGGAATTTATAATATAACTGGAAATGCAACATTTAATGAATTAAATAAAATTATTACATTAAAATCTAATAAAACATTAGATGATATAAAATCAGAATTAAATATAAATGTAGCAAATAATATAAGTACTATTCAAATGTATCTTTCAATGTTAGGCTATACTTGTGAATAAAAGCAACTAAATTAGTTGTTTTTTAATTTCTAAAGAATAATATATTTCATATATTTTTAATAAGGAGGATATATGAATAAATTAAAAGTGTATGTATATGCTATTTGTAAAAACGAAAGTAAATATGTTGAAAGTTATGTTAAAAGTATGAGTGAAGCTGATGGTATATATGTTCTTGATACTGGATCAACTGATGATACAGTAGAAAAATTAAAAAAATTAAATGTTCATGTTAAAACAGAAAAAATAGAACCATTTCGTTTTGATGAAGCTCGTAATAAATCATTAAGTATGGTGCCAAGTGACGCTGATATTTGTATTTGTACTGATTTTGATGAAGAATTTAATCCTGGATGGCGTGAAAAATTAGAAAAGGCTTGGGTAAAAGAAAATCCGACCAGAGTAGAGTATCTATATAATTGGAGCTTTGATAAATATGGAAATCCTGCAACAACATTTTACATTTCCAAAATTCATAAACGTCATGCCTATTGTTGGTATCATCCTGTTCATGAAATTTTAAAATGCTTATATAATACCGAAAAAAGCATAATAGTAGAAGGAATAATCTTAAATCATTATCAAGACTTAACTAAAAAACGCAATTCTTATTTACCACTTTTAGAATTATCAGTAAAAGAAGATCCAACTGATGATCGAAATATGCATTATTTAGGAAGAGAATATATGTATTATGGAAGATGGAATGAGGCGATTGATACTCTGATAAAACATTTAAACTTAGAAAAAAGTACATGGAAAGATGAAAGAGCAGCTTCAATGCGTTTTATTGCTCGTTCGTATCAAAATTTAAATCGTCCAGAAGAAGCCAAAATGTGGTTTAATAAAGCCATCAAAGAAGCCCCATATTTAAGAGAAGGATATGTCGAACTAGCAACTATTTATTATGACGAAAAAAATTTTTTAGAAGCCTATAATAATTTAAAAGAGGCTAGTAAGATAAAAGAAAAAACTAAGACCTATATAAATGAAGAGTTTTGTTGGAATGCTTATTTTTATGACTTACTTAGTATTTCAGCATTAAATATTGGAGAAATACATGAAGCCTTAGAAAATTCTCTTAAAGCCTTAGAATTAAATCCCGATGATGAACGAATAAGAAATAATATTAAATATATCGAAAAAGCATTAAAAAAGCCTGAAAAATAATTTTCAGGCTATTAATTTAGCATGAATAACTAATCTTTCATTATCACCAGTACAAGTTGATAGTGTTAGGATTTTATCTCCTGGTTTAACTTCAATTTCAAAATTTTTAATACTACGTGATTTGATCATTTTTACAAATTCATTAAACTCATTATCATCAGCAAAATATGTTTTTAAATAATCTTTAGTTACAGGTGTTTTATATATCGAAAAAATTTGATAATTCATTGTTTCATAAATCGTATTAAAAGAAATAACTAAATTATCTGGATTAGAATACCAATCTTTTCGATAAGCTTTAGTAAGTGTACCAAACATAACACCACTATAATACATATTATGACCATAAATGATTGTATTAGCATCCATATTATATAAAGAATTACGATAATCCATAAATATCCATCCATTTTTATCGTCTTCTTTATCTAAATTATGTTTTAAATAATAATCATTATCCTCAGCTTGAACGACAGGATAATCCACATTAGTATTATTTACCTTTAACCACCCAATAACATCAGGATTAATAGAGAATAGAGAAGAAATATAGGTATTTTTAATGACATGATCTTCTTTAATTTGTTCTAAATCTTCATCTTTTGTTTTTTCAATAGTAGTTTTTACTTTTTCTTGAATTTTAGTTACCTCATTTAAAGAAGTATAATTACTAATACCCACATAACTAATAACCCCAATAATTAAAATAATAACAATTAAACCACATATCTTTAAAGTATTAACAACAATTTGAGCAAAAATATTTTCCTTTAAATAATCTTTTGAATAAACTAAACTAATATGTAATTTATTTTTTTTGATTTTTTTATTTAATTTTTTTAAATATTCAATAGTTTTTAATTCTCGTATATTATCATAAATTAAAATTTGAATATTTTTAATTTTGCTTTTAATCAAAATTTCAATTATAGTTTCTAAATCACTTTTATTGTAAACATCTAAATGAATAGTTTTTAAATATTTATTAATATTACAAAACGCTAGAAAATCATCTTGATCTTCTTCTGTAAATTCATCAGTTATGTGAACATTCATTTTGTAAAATATTTTTGAATAGTTAGTTAAATTATTACTTTGCATAAAATGACTTGGATATAAAACTTCACTTCGAGATTCTGAACGAATTCCTTTTTTATCTAAAAGCTCTACAATAAATGGTGGTATAGAGTGAGCTTCAATATAATTTATATTACTATTTTCAATTATTTTTTCATAAAGATTATAAGAAAGATTAGAATTCTCTTTTATACAAATAGCAGTTATATATGTATTCTTTTTAAATAAATTAAACAAAAATATAGCTAAATCATTGTCATCTATTGTTATTCGATAAATATTATTTTCTCTACATAACTCTTTTATAAATAAAGCAATAATTCTTTCATTTTCTTTTATATAATTTTCGCTAAATGATAATTCATTATCTTTAATAACATTGCTATTAGAAATATTAGTAGTTGCTTGAGAAACATCATATGAAAATCTTATAGTATCATTTGTAACACTAATAAGGATAATACGCATATTTACTCATCACCACCATTTTTTACTCTTTCTATATTATATAATAACATAATAAACATGTTTTTTTTATAAAAAGTATAGATTTTATAAATTTTTATGCTATAATAACACAAATTTACAAACATTTTAAAAAAAATGTAGATTTTATGAATTTTTATGTTATAATTAAAACATACTAATAGTAAAGTAGAAAGAGGTAAGAAATGAAAAAATTTATCGGACTAATCGTTTTTGCAATGATGATAGTATTACCAATGCGTGCTAATGCTGCAGTTGCTCTTGAATATAGTTGTGGGGATGATGTAGAACTTGCTCAACCAGACGGAAAATACAAATATAGTAAAACTTGTAATATAGCAGTTAATGTTACAGGAAATAATACATTAGAAATGTATGGAATAACCGCATCATATGATACTTCAATTATTAAAGTTCAAGATGTTCAAACAAATAATTCATGGAGTTTAACAACTAATAGTGCAACATCAACTGGAGCAGCTATTACTTGGAAACCATCTTCTGCAATTAGTAATACTAAATCTGAAGTTGCAACTATAGTATTCTATATTGATAAATCAGATAACACAAAAAATTGTGATATTAACTTCACCCAATGCTTTAATAAAGATGGCCAATTTATTTGTGATAATCCAAAAACTCCGACTTGTCGTGTAGAAAATGGCAAATATTATGGCAAAAACGGAACAGAAGTAACTGAAGAAGTTTATAATAATGAATGTTTATCAAACCCACAAACAGGAAATTTTGTTCCTTATATAGTTATAATTACAGGTGCAATTTTAGCGGTTAGTGTATTTACTATATCACGTAAAAATAATAAACTTTACAAGATATAAAATTAAGGTCTCTTTTAAGAGATTTTTTTTTTGTATAAATAATAGTTTGTCCACATATAGTTTTTTAGGAGGACAAGCATATATGAATACAAATGGATTAACAGAAGAAGAAGTAATAAAATATCGTAAAATGTATGGTAGCAATGAACTAGTAAAGAAAAAGAAAAATAGTTTTATATCACTCTTAATTGAATCATTAGGAGATCCTATTATCAAAATTTTATTAATTGCATTAGCAGTAAAAGTAGTGATTCTTTTCAAAAGTTTTGATTGGTTTGAAACAATTGGTATTTTAATAGCTATTTTCTTAGCATCATTTATTTCAAGTATTTCTGAATATGGAAGTGAAAAAGCTTTTGATCGACTTCAAGAAGAAGCTTCTAAAATAAAGGTAAAAGTAAAAAGAAATGGTCTTTTAAAAGAAATTGATATAAATGAAGTTGTCAAAAATGATTTAGTAGTTTTAAATACAGGGGATAAAATACCAGCTGATGGTTATTTATTAAATGGGCGTATTTTTGTTGATGAATCAAGCATTAATGGCGAAGCTAAAGAAGCAGAAAAAACAAGTAAAATAGATAATAAATTATCTGAAAATAATTGTGTTTATCGAGGTACAATTGTATATAATGGTAATGCTTTGATTAAAATAACAGAAGTTGGAAATGAAACCATTTATGGGAAACTTGCTAGTGAACTTCAAGAAAGTGAACCAACAAGTCCTTTAAAGCTTCGTTTAAGAAATCTTGCTAAAGTAATCAGTAAAATTGGTTATATTGGAGCTATTTTAGTTACTGTTTCTTATCTTTTTTCTATTATTGTTATTGCAAATAATTTTGATAAAACAGCTATTATAAATACTATTACAAATTTTGAAGTCATGTTTAATGCTTTATTATATGCTTTAACTCTTAGTGTTACAATTATTATTGTGGCTGTTCCAGAAGGTCTTCCCATGATGATAACCTTAGTTTTATCAAGTAATATGAAAAGAATGTTGAAAAATAATGTTTTGGTTAGAAGGTTAGTAGGTATCGAAACCGCAGGAAGTTTAAATGTTTTATTAACTGATAAAACAGGAACACTTACTAAAGGCAAACTAGAAGTAACAGAATTTCTAAGCGGTAAACTTAAAAGTTTTAAAACAATTGAAGATTTAAAAAAAGAAAAATTTTATCAAAAAATTTATCAATCTTTTTATTACAATAATGAAAGTGTATTTAATGATAAAAATGAAACTATTGGTGGCAACACAACAGATAGAGCTTTATTAAAATTTTTAAAAACTAAAAATGAATTTGAAACATTTAAAACTATAAATAAAGTTCCTTTTGATAGTAAAAATAAATATTCAATTGTTCAAATAGGTAATCCAGAAAAAACAATTTTTATCAAAGGAGCTGCTGAAACTATTTTAGCAAAATGTACTAAATATTTAGATGAAGAAAATAAAGAACGTCTTTTAGTTAATAAAACAGCTTTAGAAGATAAAGTAAAATCTTTAACAAAAAATGGTTCAAGAGTTTTAGTAATGGCTTATAAAAATACAACTATTTTTAAAGAAGAAATAAAAGATTTAGTTTTATTAGGAATTATTTCTATAAAAGATGAATTAAGAGAAGAAACAAAACCAGGAATTGATTTAATAAAAAAAGCTGGGATTGATATTATAATGATTACAGGAGACCATAAAGATACTGCAACTTCTATTGCTAAAGATGCAGGATTATTAACAAATAAAAGTGATATAGTTATAACTAGTGATGAATTAAATATTATGTCTGATGAAGATATCAAAAAATATATTAAAAGAATTAAAGTAGTAGCACGAGCTTTACCAAAAGATAAAAGTCGTCTCGTTAAAGTTTTAGAGGAAATGAATTTAGTTGTTGGAATGACAGGGGATGGAGTAAATGATGCCCCAGCTCTTAAAAAAGCAAATGTTGGTTTTGCTATGGGAAGTGGGACAGAAGTTTGTAAAGAAGCGAGCGACATAATTATTTTAGATGATAATATTTTATCTATTAGTAAAGCGATTCTTTATGGACGTACTATATTTAAAAGCATTCGTAAGTTTATTATTTATCAACTAACCTGTAACATGTGTGCTTTATTTGTATCCATTATTGGGCCATTTATAGGAGTTAACACTCCAATAACAATTATTCAAATGTTATGGATAAATATGATAATGGATACATTTGCTGGGCTTGCTTTTTCCTTTGAACCACCTTTAGAAAGATATATGTGTGAACCACCCAAAAATAAAAATGAAGAAATAATGAATAGTTATATGTATAAAGAAGTAATCTTTACAGGATTATACTCAGCATTATTATGTATTTTATTTTTAAAACTACCTCTTTTTAAAACTTTAATTAGACCAGGAAATAATTATGAATATTTAATGACTGCTTATTTTGCGTTATTTATTTTTATCGGAGTATTTAATGCTTTTAACGCTCGTACAGAAAGATTAAATCTATTTTCAGATATTAAAAAAAATAGAATATTTATAATTATAATAACTTTTATCGTAATTGTTCAAATCTATTTAATATATAATGGTGGAGAATTATTTAGAACTTATGGTTTAACTATAAAAGAATTATTTTTAGTCATATTTTTGTCATCTACTGTTGTGCCAATTGATTTAATTAGAAAAATTTGGATTAGAAAAAATAATAAACCTTGTAGTGTATAAAAAAATATCTCATTTAAGAGATATTTTTTTCAGAGCGTTGACAAAGTTAATGCTCTTTTCTTTATATAAAATTTGTTGTAC
>CANPJT010000001.1 GCA_947574255.1 uncultured Mycoplasmatota bacterium | reverse complement strand
AATTATCTGGTATGACAGGAACTGCTAAAACAGAAGAAGAAGAATTTAGAAATATATATAATATGTACGTTATAAGAATTCCTACAAATAAGCAAATTGCTCGTGTTGATTTACCAGATTTAGTTTACGCTAATATGAATGGAAAATACAAAGCAATTGTAAATTGTATTAAAGAGATTCACGCATCTGGTCAACCAATCCTTGTAGGAACAATATCAGTAGAGGCCAATGAACATCTAAGTAAATTACTTACAAAAGCTGGTTTAAAACATGAAGTATTAAATGCAAAAAATCATGAACGTGAAGCAGAGATTATTGCTAAAGCTGGTACAAAAAATGCTATTACAATAGCAACAAACATGGCTGGACGAGGAACCGATATTAAATTAACAGATGAAACTAAAGAATTGGGTGGATTATATGTAATAGGTACAGAACGTCATGAATCTCGTCGTATAGATAATCAATTACGTGGTCGTAGTGGTCGTCAAGGAGATGTAGGAACTAGTCAATTCTTTGTATCTTTTGATGATGATTTAATGCGTATGTTTGGCACAGATCGTATAAAAAACATTGTTCAAAGTTTAGGATTAACAGAAGAGCAAGCAATACGCTCTAAAGCAATTACAAGAAGTATTGAAACAGCTCAAAAAAAGGTTGAAGGAAATAACTTTGATATGCGTAAAAGCTTACTTGATTATGATAATGTTGTAAATGAACAACGAACAATAATTTATGAAAAACGTAATGAAATACTAGATAATGAAAATATTCATAATTCAATAATAGAAATATTTAAAAATACAATTACGGATCTTGTCGAAAATCATATTGAGCCAGAAGGTTATTTAACAGAAGATGATAAAAGTGAAATTATTGAATTTGTAAATACTAACTATTTAAAAAATAATAAAATGGACATTCAAGATATAATTGATAAAAAAGACAATGAAATCATTGAAACTTTATCTAATCGAATCTTAAGTGATTATGAGAAAAAAATCAGTATTGCACCAAATTTCCAAGAATTTGAACGTGCTATTTCCTTAAAAATCATTGATTCTTTATGGGTTGAACATATTAGTAGTATGGAACATTTAAAAGAGGGTATCATGTTACGTGGATATGGACAAGTAAATCCATTACAAGCTTATACAATGGAAGGTTTTGAATTATTCGAAAAACTTTTAGATAAAATTGAAGAACAAATAGCAGAATTTTTACTAAAAGCAAACATTGAACAAAATATAGAGAGAAAACAAACAATTACTGGTGTAGCAAATGATGGAAAAGAAAAAGCTAAAAAGACACCCAAAAAAGCTGATAAAAAAGTAGGACGTAATGATTCATGTCCATGTGGATCAGGTAAAAAATATAAAAATTGTTGTGGTAAATAATGACTTAAATCCTTGTAAATAAAAAATTTGCGAGAGTTTTTATTATTGTAATTTTTTAATTGATTTTTTATTCAAAAATGCGTTTAGATAAAGTTTTGACAAATTTAAATACTAATTTTTACTAATTATATTCAATAATAAGCCGATAAAAAATATTTCCAGATAAATAGTAATTTTAATAACATATTAAAGAAATTAAATTAATTCTTTCATATTAACAAAAATCATATATAATATATTTAGTTAATAGAAAGGATTTTTTTATGAATAAAATTGAATTAAAAACAAAATTAAATGAATTATTAGATAAATCAAATGATTTAGGGAGGTCACTTTGACTTAGAAAAAAAGAAAAAAAGAATTAAAGAATTAGAAGAAAAAATTAGTCAAGAAGGGTTTTGGCAAAATGTAGACTATGCTAATAAAGTAAATCAAGAATTATCTCTTTTAAAAAAAGAAATGGAAAAATATCAAAAAATTCATAATTCTATTGTTGATAATTTAGAACTTATCGACATTTTAGAAAATCATGAATTTAATATATTAGAAAAAGATATAAAAAATGTGTCATTGTTAATTGATGAATTAGAATTTTCAACGCTTTTAAGTGGAGAAAATGATAAATTAAATTGTTATCTAGAAATTCATCCTGGAGCTGGAGGAACAGAATCTTGTGATTGGGCAAGTATGTTATCAAGAATGTATCAAAGATTTTTTGAGATAATGAATTATAAATACGATATAATAGAAGAACAACGAGGTGAAGAGGCAGGAATCAAAAGTATTACCTTCTATATTAAAGGATTGTATGCCTTTGGATATTTAAAATGTGAAAAAGGAGTACATCGATTGGTACGTATTTCTCCTTTTGATTCTAACAAAAGAAGACATACATCTTTTGCTTCAATAACAATTACTCCAGAATATAATCAAGATATTAATATTGACATAAAAGAAAATGATTTAAAAATAGATGTATATCATTCAAGTGGAGCAGGAGGCCAATCAGTAAATACAACAAACTCAGCAGTTCGAATAACTCACTTACCAACTAAAATAGTAGTAACTTGTCAAAATGAAAGAAGCCAATTAAAGAATAAAGATCAAGCAATGAAAATTTTAAAAAATAAACTTTATGAATTAGAAATGAAAAATATGGAAAATAAATTAAATGATTTAAAAGGTAAAATAGAAAATATAAATTTTGGTAGTCAAATAAGAAGTTATGTATTAGAACCATATAAATTAATAAAAGACAATCGATCAGGATATGAAGCAAGTAATGTTACTAAAGTATTAGATGGAGAGCTTTTGCCTTTGATTAAATCAGTTTTAAAAATGAAAGGAAATTATGAAAAAAATAGTTAATTATATCAATCTTATATTTGGGTTATTCTTAGTTGCATGTGCATTCAATTTATTTTTATCTCCAAATAATTTAGCAGCAGGTGGTATAAGTGGTCTATCCCTTATTATAAACAAATTATTCGGCTTAAATGAAAGTATTTTTATGTTTATTGCAAATGTAATTCTTTTGATAATTAGTTATGTATTTTTAGGAAAAAAAGTTACTAGAAATACTGTACTAGGTTCATTATTATTCCCTTTATTAATTAATTTGACAAGTAAAATTCCATTGATGATTAAAATAGAAAATTTAGAGCTGATAATAATCTCAGTTTTAGGAGGAGTATTAAGTGGAATTGGGTATGGTATAATTTTTAAAAGCGGTTTTACATCAGGTGGTACAGATATTATTAATCAAATTATGGAAAAATATTTGCACATGCCAATGTCTAAATCAATCATAATAATAGATGGAATAATAACAATTTTAGGATATTTTACATTTGGTTTATCAACAATGATTTATAGTATTATATCATTAATACTAATCAGCACATTTAGTAATAAACAAATACTAGGTAAAGGTCACTCTAAAACATTATATATTTATTCTAAAAAGTATCAAGAAATAAAGGAATATCTTCATGAAGAATTAAAAATTGACAGTACAGATTTAGATTGTATTAGTGGATATAAAAATAAAAAAAGTAATATAATATTATCAGTTATAGATACCAAATATTATTATCGAATTAAAACATCAATACAATTAATTGATCCATTAGCATTTATGACTGTGACAGATTCATATCATTTAATGAATGCTAATATTTCTATTAGAAACTAATATCTTGCAATTATAAAAAATTTAACATAAAATATAACCAAAAATTAGGTGATTAATTTGAATGAAGTATTAGATTATTTAGCAAATAAATTAAATAAAAATAATACAATTGTTATTGGAGTATCTGGCGGTCCAGATTCAATGTGTCTTCTTTTTCTTTTATTAAAGTTGAAAAATAAATTAAATTTAAAAATTATTTGTGCTCATATAAATCATAATGTTAGATTTGAAAGCGATGAAGAGGCGGATTTTGTAGAAAAATATGCTAAAAATAATAATTGTATATTTGAATATTTTAAAATAGAAGATTATAAACAAGAAAATTTTGAAAGCTATGCCCGAAAGAAAAGATATGAATTTTATAATAATTTAATAAAAAAATACCAAGCTAACTTTTTAATGACAGCTCACCATGGTGATGATTTAATCGAAACCATTTTAATGCGTTTAGTAAGAAGTAGTAATCTAAATGGTTATGCTGGCTTTAAAAAAGAAACAAAATATAAAACTTATGAACTTTTAAGGCCACTTATCAACAAAACCAAAGAAGACATTCTAAGATATAATAATGAAAATAACTTAAAATACTATATTGACAAAACAAATAAAGATGAAAAATATACAAGAGCTCGATATCGTAAAAAATTTTTACCTTTATTAAAAAAAGAAAATAAAAATGTTCATCAAAAATTTTTAAAGTTTAGTGAAGATTTATATCAAATAGAACAATTTTTAGAAAAAGAAACCGAGAAAGTCTTGACGAAAGTATTGGAGTTTGATAAGGTGAATTTGCATAAATTTAATAAATTAGATTTATTGCTTCAAAAAAGAATAGTAGAATATCTTTTAAAAAAAGAATACCAAAATGAAATAAATAGTATTCAGGAGGAACACTTAAAGCAAATATTACAAATATGTCATAACAAAAAAGCTAACTCACAGTTAAATTTACCAAAGAAAAAAGTGTTAGTAAAAAGTTATAATTATTTATATTTTAAAAAGATTGAAAACGCTTCAATGATAAATTGTATCTTAGAAAATTATACTAAAATCAATAAAAATGAAGAAATAATAAAAGTGTCAACATGTGACATAATAAGAAGTAATTTTATTTTAAGATTAAATAGCAAAGAATTAGCACTTCCACTTCATATTCGTAATCGTTTACCTGGAGATTATATGGAGATTAAGAATTTAAATGGCAAACAAAAATTAAAAGATATTTTTATTAATGAAAAAATTCCGCTAGAAAAAAGAGATAATTATCCAATTATTGTAGATAATAATGATAGAGTATTATGGATTCCTGGTGTGAAAAAATCGAAATTCGACAAGAATATTAATGACTTTTATGATATAATATATAAATATGTAATAAGTGAGGAGAATTAAATATTTATGATAAACAAAAATAACACAATAAAAAATTTATTTCCTTATATAGTTTTAGTTGTAATAATATTTTTTGTATTAACAGTTTTAAATTTAGGTGGTTCTGTTAAGCATGATTTAACAACAGGGGAATTATTAAAGGAACTAGAAAATAGTAATGTGACTGAAATTACAATTACACCTAGTAGTACAGATTCAGTTTATTACATTGAAGGTAAGCTAAACAATTATAAAGAAAAAGAATCATTTACTTCAAAAGTAGTTGAAAAAGATTTAACAGAAATTACTAATTATGCGAAAGAAAAGGATTTAAGTGTTTATAATACTAACAAAGATCCAGGTACAGTTTCGTTTTTATACATAATAATAAATATTTTACCACTTATAATAATAGTTGTTGCCTCTTACTTTTTATTTACTAAAATGGCAAGTGGTAACAAAAATTCGATGGATTTTGGAAGAAGCCGTGCTCGTCTTTCAGAAGATGGTGGTAATGTTAAATTTAAAGATGTTGCAGGTTTAAAAGAAGAAAAGGAAGAAGTATCAGAACTTATTGATTTTCTTAAAAATCCTAAAAAGTTCCAAAAACTTGGAGCACGTATTCCTAAAGGTGTATTACTTGTAGGACCTCCAGGGACAGGAAAAACTTTACTTGCAAAAGCTGTTGCAGGAGAAGCAAATGTTCCATTCTATTATATAAGTGGTTCAGACTTTGTCGAATTATTTGTAGGTGTTGGAGCAAGCCGTGTTCGTGACATGTTTAAAGAAGCCAAAAAAAATGCCCCTTGTCTAATCTTTATAGATGAAATAGATGCAGTTGGTCGCCAACGTGGAGCAGGACTAGGTGGCGGTCATGATGAGCGTGAACAAACATTGAATCAATTATTAACTGAAATGGATGGATTTGGAGCAAATGAAGGGATAATTATTATTGCTGCAACAAATAGACCAGATGTTTTAGATCCAGCCCTTTTAAGACCAGGAAGATTTGATCGCCAAGTAACAGTTAATTTACCAGATACTAAAGAAAGAGAAGAAATATTAAAAGTACATGCTAGTAATAAAATTTTAGCTGATACTGTTAAATTAGAAAATATTAGTGCTCGTACACCAGGATTTAGTGGAGCAGATTTAGAAAATTTACTTAATGAAGCAGCACTACTTGCTGTAAGAAAAGATGAAGATGCAATAACTATGGATCATATTGATGAAGCTACAGACCGGGTATTAATGGGACCAGCAAAAACAAGTCGTAAAATAACTGATAAAGAAAAGAAATTAGTAAGCATTCATGAATCTGGTCATGCTGTAATAGGTATAAAATTGGAAGATGCTAATGAAGTACACAAAATAACAATTATTCCTCGTGGTATGGCAGGTGGTTATACTATGATGCTTCCAAAAGAAGAAAAAATTTCTGTTATGACCGAGAGTGAATTGCTCGCTACAATTACAGGGTTACTTGGAGGTCGTGCAGCAGAAGAATTATTTTTAGGTGAAATAACTACTGGGGCTAGTGATGACTTTAGAAAAGCGACTAATTTAGCTCGTAGTATGGTAACAGAATATGGTATGAGTGAATTAGGTCCAATGCAATATGAACAAAAATCAGAAGGCGTATTTTTAGGAAGAGATTATAATAAATCTAAGAATTACTCTGATCAAGTGGCATTAGAAATTGACCGAGAAGCTCGTAAAATTATTGAGAATTGTTATGCAGATGCTAAAAGAATTTTAAGTAAAAATGAAGATTTAGTAATGCTTTTAAGTAAAACATTGATTGAAAGAGAAACGATTACCAAAGAAGAAATTGAATCTCTTGTAACTACTGGAAAAATAAGTGATAATTTAGAGCCCTTAAAAGAAGGTGAACAATCTTTATTAAAATTAAGAGAAATAGCTAAAGCAAATAAAATAAAAGGTTATACAAAAATGAGTAGAGAAGAACTTGAAGAAGAGTTAAGAAAATTAGATGAAGAAAAGTAATCTAATTTTTTTATTGTATTAATATTTGATGAAGTTATAATAAGTATATAAAATAAAAGAGAGTAATAAAAAGGAAAATAATAATGTTAAGAGTGATAACTATAGCAATAACTCTAGTAGTAATAATAGGATCTACATATGCTTACTTTACATCTAAAGTAACAGGAAGTGAAAATAATACAACAACAGTAAACACTAAAGTCTTAGCAAGTGCAGAAATGAGTTTAGGAAATGAAATAATAGCAGAAAAAGTATTACCAGGATATAAAGCTTTAAAAACAATAAAAGTAGTAGGAAAAGGGCCAGAAAATGCCGTACCAATAAAAGCCTATATAACACTAACACCAGAAGTAACAGACTTTGGAAGTCATATAAAATACTACTTATATGAAACAGAAACGAAAGATAATATAGATACAAGTAGAATATGAAAATGATTCAGAAAACCCTCAAGATCAAGAGCAAGGAAAAGTATATAGTGTAAATATAGGCTTTGAAACAGATTTATCACAAAATTTACCATTTAATATAAAATAAATATAAATTATATGAAATATTTAATAAACTTAGTTTGATTATTAAATGTTTTTTATGTTAAATAAAAATTTAGTATTTTGTCAAAAAATATTTTTTTTGTTATTCTTTCATTTAAAGGAAGACAAATATGAGAAAAATTATTAATAAAGATATATTCATAAAAATTTTTAACAACTTAAATTATCGTCAAAAATTAGATAAAATTATTTTAAACTTTTTTGGCTTAGATAATAATATTTCAGAAGGTATAGAAACTTTTTTAGAAAGTGATATTATAATCGAATTTATTTTATTTATTAACAAAGAATATGCATTAAACATAATTATTAAAGATACTAAAAAAATATTTAAATCATCTAAAAAATTTTTTATTAATTTAAGTTATCGAGAAGTTAATAAATACTATGAATTATTAATGCCACGTTACTGGGAAATATATTGTCCATACTCTCTAAAATATCTTAAAAACAATCCTAAACTTCTTTTAGTAGCTGCTCTTTTTTCCTGTAAAAATATAAATAAAGTAAAAAAAATTCTTCATAAGTTAAAAATTTTTAATAAAACTGAAATCAAAGATATTATGAATATTATAGATTTTAGAAAATAGAATCTTTTTCTAAAGACAAATAAATATTAATATGTTAAAATAATTCTAGTGACTAAAATTTGAAAAAGGTGGTATTATGGCAAAAGTTATTTCATTAGTAAATCAAAAAGGAGGAGTCGGAAAAACTACTAGTAGTATTAATTTAGCATCTTCTCTTGGAAGCGAAGGCAAGAAAACTCTTTTAATAGATTTAGATCCTCAAGGAAATGCTTCTAATGGATTAGGTTTAAATACTAATGACTTTAAAAATGACATATATGATGTTATAACTGGTGCTTGTGAAGTAAAAACAGCAATAATAAAAACTAAATTTAGAAATTTATCAATAATTCCATCAACAATTAATTTAGCTGGAGTTGATGTTGAATTTGTAAAAAAAATGTTAGAAGACGAAACATTTAGACAAAATGAGCAACTTAGAATAAAATTAACTGAAATAAGAGAAAATTATGATTATATAATAATTGATTGTCAACCATCTTTAGGAATATCTACTATGAATGCATTAGTAGCAAGTGATTCTGTAATAATTCCAGTACAATGCGAATATTTTGCTCTAGAAGGAATAACTCAGCTTTTAAATTCTATAATATTGGTTCAATCAAATATGAATCCAGATTTAAGGATAGAAGGAGTATTACTAACAATGCTTGATGGTCGTACAAATATTGGGTTAGAAGTTATCGAAGAAGTACGAAAATGTTTTAAAAATAAGGTATTTAATACAATAATTCCGAGACTTGTTAGACTAGTAGAAGCTCCAAGTCATGGTAAACCAATTAATGCTTATGATCCAACTAGTAGAGCAACACTTGCGTATGCAAATTTAGCAAAGGAAGTGATAAGTAGAAATGGAAACTAAAAGAAAAGCATTAGGTAAAGGATTAGAACAACTATTCTCAAATGAAGTAATAAACTTTGAAAATTTTGAAAGTGAAATAGTTGCTTCCACTAAAGAAAGTGACATAATTGAAATACCTCTTGAAGAAATAAGAAGCAATCCCTATCAACCCCGAAAAACATTTAATGATGAATCCTTAAAAGAACTATCAGAAAGTATTAAAGAATATGGAATAGTTCAACCTGTAATTGTCAAAAAAAGTATCAAGGGATATGAACTTATAGCAGGAGAACGTCGAACAAAAGCAGCAATTTTAGCAGGTCTAGAAAAGATTCCAGCCATTATAAAAGACTTTAATGATCAAGAAATGATGGAAGTAGCACTAATTGAAAATATTCAAAGAGAAGATTTAAATCCTATTGATGAAGCTTTAGCCTATGAAAATATTATTAAGATAAGCAATTTAACTCAAGAAGAATTTGCAAAAAAGTTTGGTAAAAGCAGAAGCCATATAACTAATATGCTTGGTTTATTAAAACTTCCAAGTGCAACCAAAAAGCTTGTAGAGAAAAATAAAATTAGTATGGGGCATGCCAGAGCTTTAAGTAAAATTAGTGATGATGAATTAATAAATGATTTGACAGATCGAATAATAAATGAATCTTTAAGTGTTCGAGATTTAGAACATATTATAGCTATAGAAAATGTTCCCAAGAAAAATAAATTAAATCGTAAAGTGGATGAAAAAAGTATTCATTTTATTATTTATGAAAAGGTTATGCGAGAAAAATTAGGAACAAAAGTAAAAATAAAGGATAATAAAATTGAAATTCCTTTTGTGCGAGAAAAAGACTTAGAAAGAATTCTCGAAATTTTAGGAATAGAAATAACGGGTGATTAAATGGATTTTGCAAAAAATTTTTTAAATATTTTAGGAAAAAAAGAAGTATATGGCTTAGCAATTATTATTTTGGTTGGAATAATTGCATATACATTAGGAAATAAGCTAATTGATAAAATAGTTAACCATGGCAAAAGTTCTTATGAAAGAAAAAAAAGAGCTACAATTGTAAAATTATTATCTAATGTTGCCAAAGTAATGATATATGCATTAGTTATATTCTTTATTCTAGATTTGTATGGCGTAAATACTAAAGGTATAATAGCAAGTTTAGGAGTAGCTAGTGCTTTACTTGGTCTTGCTCTTCAAGATACTTTAAAAGATCTAATTAGTGGAGTAGATATAGTTTTAAATAATTACTTTGTTGTTGGAGATATTATTACTTATAATAATTTTACTGGAGAAGTAATTGAAATGAGTTTAAAAGCTACTAAAGTAAAAAAAAGTACAGGAGAAGTAATGATAATTGCTAATAGAAATATTAATGAAGTAATAAATATTAGTCAAAAGAAAGCAAATTTAAAAATAAATATAGCAACAGCTTATGAAGTCAAAACAGCAAAAGCTGAAAAATCAATTTCTAAAATATTGGAAGAGGCAAAAAAAATTAAAGGAGTGTCTGATCAATCTGAATACTTAGGAATCTCAGAATTAAGTGATAGTGCTGTAATATATACTATAAGCATTATTTGTTCGCAAGATAATCAGTGGCAAATTAAAAGAGATATTTTAAAGATAATCAAAGATACTTATGAAAAGGATAAAATAAAAATACCTTATCAACAAATTGAGGTGCATAATAATGAAACCCTATAAATTAGATTCAATTGTAATTATGAAAAAACCACATGCTTGTGGAACTAACGAATGGCAAATTAAAAGATTAGGAGTAGATATAAAAATAAAATGTATAAATTGTGGACGTGAAATTATGATGGATCGTTTAGAATTTGAACGTAAATTAAAAAAAGTTATAGGTGAAAAAAATGAATGTAAATAAAATAAAACAAAAAATAACTCTTCATCCTATAATGACATTATTAATTATAGTAGGAATAATAGTTATATTGAGTGGAATTCTATCCGTTTTTGGAGTTCAAGCAACAATCAAAAAAATTAATACAACTTCACTAGAATATAGAACATCAATAACAGAAGTTTCTTCTTTAATAAGCATTAGTGGTTTAAAATATATATTCACTAGTACAGTTTCTAATTTTGTTGCTTTCGCTCCATTAAGTAGTTTAATCATTATATTAATTGGTATAGGTATAATGGATAAAAGTGGTTTTTTAAAAACAGCTTTTACTTTATTAACTAAAAAATCTAAAAAAAATACTGTAACCTTTATTTTAGTGTTAATAAGTATCTTATTAGGAATTATTGGAGATCTTTCTTATATTATTTTGATACCAATAAGTGCTATTTTATTTAATTATGGTAAAAGAAATCCTTCACTTGGAATAATAGCAACTTTTGCAGGCTTAACTTGTGGAACAGGAATTAGTTTTATATTAACTAGTGTTGATTCTTCTTTATTATCATTAACTCAACTGGCTGCTAATATGGTAGATCCAAATTATATTATTAAAACAACAAGTTTTGTCATTATAATGTCTTTTACATTCTTATTACTAGCATTTTTAATAACAGAACTAACAGAAAAATACTTAGTTTATAAAATAGACAAATATGAAATAGAAGAAACAGAAGTTGAAGAAGAATTTTCAATTGGAAAAAAAGAAAAAAAAGGTTTAGCCTTAGCCATACTTGCTGGATCTATTTATTTACTCTTCTTTTTATATAATATTATTCCAGGACTACCATTATCTGGGAAATTATTAGACGATAGTCAAATATTTTATATAGATAAATTATTTAGCTATAATTCTTTCTTCAGTACAGGGTTCGTCTTTATTGTTACTATGTTTTTTATTATATTAGGTTTCTTTTATGGAATAGGAGCAAAAACAATAAAAAATAATCGAGATTTATGTGAAGATCTAGGACATTCTTTAGATGGAATAGGAAAAATTTTAGTTTTAATTTTTTTCTCATCAATCCTAATAAATATATTCAAATATACTAATATAGGTACAATAGTTGTAACTTTATTAGCTAATTTAGTAAGTAAAGCACCATTTACTGGAATACCTTTAATAGCTTTATTGTTTTTAATCACTATAATAGCAACATTATTTATTCCTTCAAGCTTAGCAAAATGGTCAATTATGTCAGGAACAATAATACCTGTTTTAATTGAAGCGGGAATAACTCCAGAGTTTGCTCAAGTAATATTCCGTTTTGGAGAATCGGTTTCTATTGGACTTACTCCATTATTTTCCTACTTCGTTGTATATTTAGCCTTTTTAGAAAAATACAATCAAGGAAAAAAGTCTATCCATTTATTAAAAGCTATAAAATATCAATTACCATACGCGATTATGACATTTTTAGTATTATTGACAATTTTAATCGTCTGGTATATAGTAGGACTTCCGATAGGTATTGGTGTATATCCAAGCTTATAATTTTAAAGAGGTGATTATATGTCATTAAAAGCAGGAATTGTAGGTTTACCTAATGTTGGTAAATCTACTTTATTTAATGCAATAACTAAAAAAAATATTTTAGCAGCTAATTATCCTTTTGCAACAATTGATCCTAATATTGGAGTAGTAACTGTACCAGATAAAAGGCTAGAGTTTTTAGAAAATATGTATTTGCCCAAAAGTTTAGTACCAACCACTTTTGAATTTACTGATATAGCTGGTCTAGTTAAAGGTGCTTCTAAAGGAGAAGGATTAGGAAATAAATTTTTATCACATATTCGAGAAGTAGATGCTATTGTTGAAGTCGTAAGATGTTTTAAAGATGAAAATGTCATTCATGTTGAAGGAGATGTTAATCCAATTCGTGATATTGAGATAATTAATTTAGAACTTATTTTAGCAGACTTAGAAATTATTGAAAATCGAATTGAAAAAATAGCCAAAAAAGCTGAAACTACTAAGGATAAAAATGCTTTAAAAGAAGTGAATACTTTAAAAAAAGCTCGAGAATCTTTACTTAATAATCAAGCATTACGTCAACTAGAATTTGAAGAAGAAGAATTATTAATACTAAAAAATTTTAATTTTATAACATTAAAACCTTTAATATATGTCGCAAATGTAACAGAAAATGATGTAGTAGAAAATGGTAATGAATATACAAAAAAAGTTCAAGAATATGCTGGAAGCGAAAATGCTGGAGTTATAATAATGTGTTGTAAAATAGAATCAGAATTAGCAGAACTTGAAGAAAGTGATAAAATAGAATTTTTAAGAGAACTGGGGATCAATTATAGTGGATTAGACAAGTTAATATTTGCAACATATGACTTATTAGGGTTACAAACATTTTTTACAGTAGGAAAAGATGAAGTTAAGGCTTGGACTTTTAAAAAAGGAACTAATGCTAAAAAATGTGCTGGAATAATACACAGTGATATCGAAAGAGGCTTTATTAAAGCCGAAATTATGAAATTTAATGATTTAGAAGAATTAAATGACGAAAAAAAAGTGCAAGAATCTGGGAAATTGTATTTAGAAGGAAAAGATTATATTATGCATGATGGTGATATTGTATATTTTCGCTTTAATGTATAATATTAATCTTTCTTTTATATTAAAATCATAAAATTGTGATATAATAATTACATATATAAATAAAGGAGTTTGTCTATGGAAAATAAAATAATGAGTAAAACATTCATCTGGATGTTTATTGGATTATTAATTACATTTATAACAGGATATGGAGTTGCACATAATGAAACAATGTTAATTAATATCTTTACAAGTTCTACATATATAATTTTATCCTTAATTGAATTAGGATTAGTTATATTTTTATCGGTTAGAGTAAGAAAAATGAGTAAAAATACAGCAAGAATATTCTTTTTGTTATATAGTTTTGTATCAGGGTTAACTTTTTCGTCAATATTTATTGTTTATAAACTTACATCTATAATATTTATATTTTTAATAGCCGCTACAGTATTTTTAGTATTCGGTCTTATTGGTTTTTTTACTAAAATAGATTTAACAAGGCTAGGAACATATTTAATGATGGCTTTGTTTGCTGTAATTGTCTGTTTCATTATAAATATATTTGTTGGAAGTAATAATTTTGATTTAGTTTTATCTGTTATATCAGTTTTAATATTCTTCGGTTTTACTGCATATGATGTTCAAAAAATAAAACAGTTATCAAATGAGAATATTGATGAAGATGCTTTAGCAATTATTGGAGCTTTAAATCTTTATTTAGACTATATTAACATTTTTTTACATTTATTAAGTATATTTGGAGATTCTAAAGATTAGATTCTCCTTTGTTTTTTATTATAAAAGGAGCAAAAAATTATGAAATTATATAAAGTCTTTTTTAAAAATGATCAAAATAATTGGGATAATTTAAATAAGGGGTTTCTATGTCTTTCTGATTATAAAAAAATAGAATATAATAAAAGAAAAGAATTTAATAATCTATTTCACCAAGCTTCCATAATTAAAAATGGCGAACCATGTGTTAATACATTTAATGAAGAAGAAATCGAAAATTCTTTATTCTTTTTTCTTGATTTATTTGATGCAATAAATTATGTAAACTATTTTAGTAATAAATTAGAAAGCAATAATAATATTGTTCTTGAATATAAAATATTAGAGTTAGAACTACCTGATGAATTAGTTTTAAAATATTTAGGAATTGGAAATTATGAATTTACAAAAGATTTTATATACAATTTATCTTTTGAAGTTGCGATTCCCTTTGATAAACTCGAAAAGTCAGCAAATTGTATTTTATTAGAAAATAATATTATAAAACTTAATGATGTAACAATACATGATGGAAAAAGCCAAACTATTATAGACATAATAAATTATTTAAGTTTTAATCCAAATTATAAAGATTCAGAATATTTTAAAACTATTGAAACACTATTAAATATATTAGGTTTTAATATTATATTTGGAACACTATATAAAAAAACTTTATCCAGTAAAGAAGAGCATTTAAATATTTATCAATACAAAATACTGTTTTTGAGTAAATTATTTCCAAAAATTCAGGAAGTAATAGAACAAAATAGAAATAAGATTAAAGATTATTATATAAAAAAATAATCTTATTATAAATAAACTTTAAAGATAAGACAAAAAAAAGAATATTTTTGTAAATTTTAACATAATAAATTATTGATTTACATATCAAAGAAAGTCTGTTATAATCTTAAACGAGTATGAATTTACTCCTTGCTTTAGGTAGTTCTAAAGCCAATTAAGACCATAAGGAGGTGTAGAATAATGAAAAAATATGAAGTTATGTTCATTGTTAAATCTACTAATGAAAGTAATGATATTAAAAAATATGCTGAAGAAATGAAAAGTATTGTTACAGAAAATAAAGGTAAAGTTGTAGAATTTAATGAACTAGGTGAGAAAAAATTAGCTTATCCTATAAAAAAAGAAATTAATGGATATTACTATGTAATGATTATTGAAGCAGGTACTGAAGCTATAAGTGAATTAGATCGTAAAGCTTTAATAAACGAAAATATTTTAAGACATCTAATTATTAAATTAGACGAGGAGTAGATTAATGAATAAAGTTATTTTAATAGGGAGACTTACAAAAGATCCAGAAATGCGTACAACAATAAGTGGGGTTAATGTAACAAGATTTAGCGTTGCAGTAAATCGTACTTATCAGGATCAAAACGGTGAAAGAGGAACTGACTTTATTAACTGCGTTGCTTGGCGAAGACAAGCTGAAAATATTGCTAAATATTGTACAAAAGGAACGCAAGTTGCTATTGATGGAAGAATCCAAACTGGATCATATGACGCACAAGATGGAACAAAAAGATATACAACTGATATCATCTGTGATAATGTTACATTCCTAGGTTCAAAAAATGATAATAATTCAAGTTCTTACAATAGTTTTGATAATAATGGAACGTTCAATGAACCAAGTGGGGCAATGCCAACTTCTGATATTTCAGAAGACCCATTTAAAGATTTTGGCGAAGAAATAGCATTAAGTGATGATGATTTACCATTTTAAGAAAGGAGATAATTAAAGTGGCAGAATTTCGTAGAAAAAAGAAAAAAATATGTCAAATGTGTGCTGGAAAAAGTGTTGATTATAAAGATGTTGTAATTATTAATAAATATATTAATGAAAAAGGTAAAATTATGCCAAGACGTATGACAGGGGCTTGTGCTAAACATCAAAGACATATTGCTGAGCAAATTAAATATGCAAGATTTATGGCATTAATACCATATGTTAAATAACTATTGGAAAAATCAATAGTTTTTTTATGTCAAATTTAAATGTCAATTAAAAATAAAATTAAATATATCATTGAATGGGAAGAAAATCATATGGTATAATCTAAAAGAATAGGTATAAAATAAAAACCTAAGCAGTTTGAAAATTAATGAAAGTGAGTGTTAAAAATGAAAGTATTAATCGGTTTATCAAATGGCTTATTAGAAGAACAGGAACCTTATAAAATGTATATTGTTGATGTAGACTCTTTTGAACCTACAAAACAAGAATGGCAAGATTTAAATATTGTCGAAATTAGCAAATGCGTAAATGTTAGAGTTAATATGGGGAATTATAAATCAGTTCTTCAAAATCCTACAGAATACTTAGAAGCAGAATTTGATATAAGTAAATTAATTGACTTAGGCGTTAATCAATCTAATTTCCAAATTACTAACGTTTATTTAGATGAATCTGGAGAACCATCTCTTTTTAGAACTGTAAATTCGTTGGGTCAAGTTATAATGCATGATATATCAGAATTATTTTATAAGAAAAAATTTAGTATTTATGGAGATGACATTGAAGAACTTCCATCTTATGTAAAAAAAGAGCCATTAAATAATGCTTATGAATGGTGGAGAAAAAAAGAAAAATCAAACAAGATTCCTAAAAAGCGTTTTATATATGATAATTTTGATACTAATACAGAAATGCCAGTCAAACTTTTATATCATTATTTAGTTGGAGTAAAAAACTTTCAATTAGGATATCATACAGCAACAGAAAAAAAATGCAAAAATTTAGCTGAAATGAAACACGAATACTTCCTATTTAAGGACACAGCAAATATTAAATTAACTGAAAGTGTACCATTAGATGATAGTGTTATTTTAGATGAAGTAGGTATTTATGGTAATAAAGATCCATATCCTGATAAACAAAAACTAGGATTTTATGGTGCTACTATGTCTTTATTGTGCAATCGTAAAAATTATCCTACTTTCGATTTATATGAAAAGCCAATTTCAGAATCAAGTTATGATAAAGAAGGAATAAGTGTTACGATTGATGCTACTAACGATTTAATATCTATTTATAATAAATTAGAAGACGCAAAATGTATTTCAAATACTTGGCGTTTAGGAGAATATAATAATCTATCAAGTGTTACAATTTCTAATTTGCTAAATAATGAATTAAATATATTAAGTAAAAAATTACAAAATGAAAAAGAAAAAAATGATTATGGACATTGGTCAACTTATCATACTAATGATTGGATGCAAGTAATGGCTTTAGCTTTAAGTACTCAGTATTATAGTGCAGAGTTAAGAAAAAGTATTAGCCCTATTCTTCAAAACTATCAAGAAATGTTCTCTAAAAAATTAGATGAAATGATTGAAATGATTGGTGCTAAAGATGCTTTAGAAGTTATGAAATGGTCTAAAGAAAATACTGAGGAAATAATGCATAGTATTTCTTTAATTAAAGAAGACGGAAGTATCCAAAATTCAAATATTACTTTTGATCAAACTAAAAGTTTATTTACATTTAAAAGAAATAATTTTGAATTGCCTGATTGGCTACAAATATATTCTCCAGAAACAATAGAAAAATTAGGCGGAGAATCATATTTACAGCAAATAATCTCAACTAGAGGAGAAGAATCAGCAGAATCCTTCTTAGCAATATGGGCTGAAAAAATTGAAAGTGACCAAAGATATGCAATTCTTGAACAAGATGATAGTTTTCTTCCACAAAATGAAGTTCTATTAGATGAACAAGAAGTTTTAGAAGATAATATTAATTATTAAAAGCGTTTGAAATTATTCAAATGCTTTTTATTACTTTGTAAAAAATGTTTTATATGTTAAAATACGCTTTGTGATTGATTATGGAACGAATAAATGGCTATAAAATAATAGATGATTATAAATGTATTTATTTTAGCGATAGAAAAATAAGTCGTAATAAAATTTATAAATTAACTGATGGTAACATTGAATGGTTTTATAAAGTGGTTGGTACAAAAATTCAATATAAAGAATTATTTTATTCAACAATATTAAAAAATAAAGGATTAAATACAATAACTTATGATCTAGCTCAATATAAAGGAAAATTTGGAATTATTTCAAAAAATTATAATCCAAAAAATTTACCAAATATTTCATTAGCTAATGTTATTAAAGAATATCAAAAAGCAAACTCTAGTAGGATTTATAATGTAATAATGTTACCAGAAATAATTGAAACATTTTGTGTAGAACATAAATACAAATATAATCCTCAAATAAAAAATGAATTATTTTTTCGATTTATGATTCAAATATTTTTAGCTAATAGTGATTTATCAGAACCAAATATCGAATTACTTATAGACGAACCAATAGAATTAACTTCATATTACGACTTTGAATCTTGTGGAACAATAAACTTAAATGATGATATTAACTCTTATTTAATGGATACATATATGCTCGAATATAATGCCGAAATTAATAGTTTCCCCACTTCGTTTAAAATTCTTACCAATTTTTTAAAAAATGGTACTTCAAAAGAATTAGAAATATTTAAAATATGGTTAGAAAAAATGAAAGAAACAAACACTAAAATGATTATTGAGGAAATAGAAGAGAAAACTTCAAAAAGATTTCCTAATGAGTTAAAATTAAGATTAATAAAAAATTATCAAAAAAATTTACAAAATATCGATTCAATTGTAAGCAAAAAAAGTGATAATAAAATAGATTAAGAGTTTAAAGATAAAAAGAGCAAAAGAATTTTTATTTGGAATATAAGTAATATACATGATATAATAAAAAAGATTGGAGGATTATTTTTTAAATGAAAGTAATACTACTAAAAGATGTTAAAGGACAAGGTAAGTGTGACGAAATAATAGAAGTTAGTGATGGATATGCTAATAATTTTTTAATAAAAAATAAACTAGCAGTACCTTATTCTAAGAAAAGTAAAGAAGTATTAGATAATGAATTAGAAATAAGACGTATAAATGAAGATAAACTTATAGATAATTGTCAAAAAATTGCTAATGAATTAAATTCAAAAGAATTGATATTTAAATTAAAAGCGGGAAAAGATGGCAAAACTTTCGGTACTATCTCATCTAAACAAATTCAAGAGGAGTTAAAAAAAATAGGTTATAAAATTGATAAAAAAACAATTCATTTAAATTATGCACTAGATTCTTTAGGAGTTCATAAAGTTGAAATTGAGCTTCATAAAAAAGTGAAATTTGAAATAAATATTCATATTATAGAAAAATAGTAAGAGGGTGAAAAACAAATGGCTGTAAAACAAATGCCCCAGAATAATGAAGCTGAAATGAGTGTTTTAGGAGTTTGTTTTTTAAATAAATATGCTTTAGAAAAAATCTGCGAAGAAGTAGATGGCAGTATGTTTTACAATGATGCTAATCGAAAAATATTCGAAGCTTTGGAAGAACTACATAAAACTAATACACCTGTAGATATTACAACAGTAAAAAATGAATTAGATAAGCAAAAAAACTTAAATGCCATTGGCGGTATAGAATATATTAGTGAAATAATAGATTCGGTTGCTACTACAGCTAATTTAGATTCCTATATTCAAATTATTAAAGAAAAAGCAATACGTCGAAAATTAATTGACACAGCTACAAATATTATAACTTCAACATACGAAGAAGAAAAAGATTTATCACTATTATTAGATAAAGCAGAAAAAAAAGTATTGGATGTTGCTAGAAGTAGAACAACATCTGAGTTTACTCCTATTAGTGAAGCACTTAGAAGAGCTCAAGAAAATTTAGAAATGATGGCAAAAAATAAAAGTCAAATAACTGGGCTTGAAACAGGATATTATGAACTTGATAAAGCAACAAGTGGTCTTCATGAAGGAGAATTAATTATAATTGCTGCACGTCCAGGTATGGGAAAGACTGCTTTTGCTCTTAATGTAGCAACTAATGCAGCATTTACAACAGATAAAGCTATAGCTGTTTTCAATTTAGAAATGAGCGCCGAACAACTAGTTAACCGTATGATTAGTGCTGTAGGTAGTATCGAAGGAGATAAATTAAAAACTGGAATGTTAAATCATACAGATTGGAAAAAATATAATGAAGCCATGAGTCAACTTGCTGATACAAATATTTATATAGAAGATAATGCTTCAGTTACATCATCAGAAATAAAAGCAAAATGTCGCAGACTTGCTAATAGCGAAAAAGGTTTAGCTTTAGTTGTAATTGATTATCTACAATTAGTTACTACTGGGGGAAGAACTGAATCTCGTCAAGTAGAAGTTTCAGACATATCTCGTGCTTTTAAAACAATGGCCATGGAATTAAAAGTTCCAGTTATCGCCTTAGCCCAACTTTCTCGTAATGCAGAGCGACGAGAATCCAATCAACCTCGACTAGCTGATTTACGTGAATCAGGATCAATTGAACAAGATGCAGATTTAGTAATGTTTTTAAATCGACAAGATTACTTTGAAAATAAAACTGCTGAAGAAAAACCAAAAATTGTACCAGTTGATTTAATAATAGCGAAACATCGTCGAGGGTCAACTGGTTTATTTCAAATATTATTTGAGCTTGACAAAAGCTGTTTTAAAAATTATTTAAAATCGGAACCAGAAGAAGTATTTTAAAAAGGGTGATTATATTGAAAACTAATGAAATAATAAAAACTACTATTCTTTCTTGTATTATTATAGTTTTATTTCTAGTAAATGGCATGTCAGGTAGAAACTATAAAATTGCAGAAAGTTATTATCAAGTTTATTTAAATGGAGATAAAATAGGTTTAATTAGTGATGAAAATGAATTGTATAGTTTAATTAACGAAGAACAAAAAGATATAAAAGAAGCATATAATGTTTCAACAGTTTATCCACCTAATGGATTTAATATTGAGGAATATAAAACTTATACTAAAGATATATCGGATGTAAAATCTGTTTATAATAAAATTAAAGAAGCTGATGATTTTACGATAGAAGCTTATAAAGTAAAAATAAAATTTCAAGAAGAAGATAAAAAAGATATAACCTTAAATGTTTTAAGTAAAGAAATATTTGAAGAAGCTTTAGAAAATGTTGTAACTGCCTTTATAGATAAAGACGATTTTGAAGATTATATTAATAATAATCAAGAAGAAATTGATGATATTGGTCAAATTATAGAAAATATGTATTTTGAGGAAACTATTACTATAAAGCTATCTCATATAAGTGTTCATGAAAATATTTATACTGATCCTATTGAATTAAGTCAGTATTTATTATTTGGTACAACCAAAAAACAAAATACTCATACAGTTCAAGAAGGAGACACTATTTCTTCTATATCTGAAAATAATAAATTAAATACTCAAGAATTTTTAATAGCTAATCCTAAATTTAAAAATGAATCAAGTATTTTAGCTATTGGTGATAATGTTAACATTGCTTTAATCAATCCTGTTTTAACATTAGTAGAAAATCTACATGTTGTTGAGGATAGTGAACAAACTTTTGAAAAGGAAACTGTATATGATAAAGATAAACCCACTTCATTTGAAGAAATAACTCAACAAGGAATTACAGGAATTGTTAGATATACCCGAAAAAAAGAAGTTGTAAATGGTGAAGAACGCCAAGGTGCTGAACCAATTAGTGTTGTAACAATTCGTGAAGCACAAAATGAGATAACTACTAAAGGTGGAACAAAGCCTAAAACAAATACTTATAAACCATCTAACATTACAGGAACTTATATTGATACAGGTGGTGCTTGGGGTTGGCCAACCAATCGTCCATATATTATTACAAGTAACTTCGAATGGCGTTGGGGATCTTTCCATAATGCTATAGATATTTCTGGAACTGGATTTGGCTCACCTATTTATGCCTCTCGAGAAGGAACAATTGAAAGCGTAACAAATACATGTGCTAATATTGGTTCATATAGAAATATGTGTGGAAATACATATGGTAATCATGTAGTAATAAATCATGGCAATGGTATGTATACAATGTATGCACACTTAACGAAAGATGTTAAGGTATCCGTTGGCCAACAAGTAAGTCGAGGTCAAATTATCGGCCATATGGGAAGTAGTGGTTCATCAACTGGAACGCACTTACATTTTGGATTGTCAAGAGGAGAACCAGATATTGGTACTTGGTTAAATCCATGGAGTTTATTTAGATAATGCGAGTTGTAGTTTTAGCAAGCGGTTCAGAAGGTAATTCTACATATATTGAAACAGATAAAGTAAAGCTTTTAATAGATTTAGGAAAAAATACAAAATACTTAAAAAATCAATTAGAAATTATTAATGTAGATCCTTCTGAAATAAACTATATTTTAATCAGTCATACCCATAAAGATCATACAAGTGCATTAAAAACTTTTATAAAACGTTACAAAACAACAATACTATTAAGTCAAAAAATGTTTTATGAATTAGATGATATAAAAGAATATGAAAATATTATCATTTATAATGATGATATATATTTAAACGATTTAATAATTAAAACTATAAAATCATCCCATGATTCTCCTGATGCTAGAAATTTCATTTTAGAAAATAAAAATAATTCAGTAGTATATGTTACCGATACAGGTTATATAAATCGTAAATATTTTGAATTATTAAGAAATCGAAATGTGTATTTATTTGAAAGCAATCATGACATTGAAATGCTTCTTAATGGTCCATATCCTAAATGGCTAAAAACTCGTGTAGTTGGTAGTTATGGGCATTTATCAAATAAAGATTCATCATTTTATTTAAGCAAATTAATTGGAGAAAACACCAAAAAAATTGTTCTTATGCATTTAAGTCATATAAATAATACTGAAGAAAAAGCTTTAGATATGATTCATGAAACATTTAAAGAATATGAAATATATTTTGATGATATTATTTGTGCAAAGCAATCAGAAATAACAGAGGTAATAGGATGATTAAAATAATATGCTTAGGAAAGATTAAAGAAAATTATTTAACAGAATTAATAAATGATTATTTAAAAAGAATTAATAGATTTCATAAAATAGAAATAATTGAATTAAAAGATGAAAATAATTTAAAAAAAGAAGAAGAAAGTATTTTAAAACATCTGAATCTTAAGGATTTTATAATAACTTTAGAAATTGAAGGTAAAAAAATAACTAGTGATGAAATGGCTAAACTAATTGACAACATATTTATAGCGAATAGTAATATTACTTTTATCATTGGAAGTTCCTTTGGATTATCAGACCAAATAAAAGCTTTAAGCAATTATAAATTGTCTTTTTCCAAAATGACTTTTCCACATGGTTTATTTCGAGGAATATTATTAGAGCAAATATATCGAGCTTTTAAGATAAATAATAATGAAAATTATCATAAATAAGGAGGCAGTAAAAATGATAAATAATGACTGGGATGAGATTTTGAAAATTATTTTTCAAAGCCCTGGATTTAAAAAATTTTATAATATTATAGATGAAGAGTATAATAAAAAAATAATTTTTCCTTCTAAAGAAAATATTTTTAATGCTTTAAAACTAACTCCATACAAAAATGTTAAAGTGGTAATAGTAGGTCAAGATCCATATCATGGAGTGGGAGAAGCACATGGTCTATCTTTCTCAGTTCAAAAAGGTGTAAAAATACCCCCTTCTTTAAAAAATATTTACAAAGAATTAGAAATGGATTTAGGTATAACTCCAGCAACCGAAGGTGATTTAACTAATTGGGCTAAACAAGGAGTATTACTTTTAAATGCTGTTTTAACAGTTGAAAAAGATAAAGCAGCATCTCACAGAAATTTAGGTTGGGAGCGTTTAACTGATTATATTATTAAAACTCTAAATCTAAAGGAAGAACCAGTAGTCTTTATATTATGGGGAAATTTTGCCAAAGAAAAAAAAGGATTAATAACAAATCCTAAACACTTAATAATAACTTCAACACATCCAAGCCCATTCTCAGCTAACAATGGATTTTTTGGAAGTAAACCATTTTCAAAAACTAATAATTTCTTAATAAATAATAATATCGATCCAATTAATTGGGATTTAAAATAAAAATATTTTCTTCATGAATCAAAAAAAAATAACATCAAAAACTTTTTTGGTGTTATTTTTTGGGATTAACTATTTTAAATACTGGTGTTTCTAAAACCATACTTATAATCATCATTATAGAAAATACAAATACTGGATGAATTTCGTTAATCCATTTAAATATTGTTAATCCTTTTTCATAAGAAAATTCACAACAACCTAATAATATTAAAAAAATTGAAATAGTTAATATAAAACTAATAGAAAAACTAGTTTGAAAAATCCAAAAATTCTTTTTCATAAAATATAAAGAAGTAAAAGCTATTAAATCACATAAAAGTATACTGATAAAAATAGAGTTATTTGAAAACCCTATAAAGAAAGTAATTAATCCTCCTATGCAACCGAAAAATAAACTTTGGAAAAATTTACTTTTAGTCACAATTCCCATTAAACTTACTCCCAATAAAATTATTAAAATTCCTAACGAAACTTTCATAAAAACCACCCTCCTAAAATTTATAATTTAAAGTCGTTATAAATATCATCAGTCATATCTTTACCATCAAAGAAAGGACTAATTTTAAATTTATGAATTTTTCCAACTAAATTAGAAGGAAACTTTCTTATAAAACTATTTAATTCATTTGTATTTTTATTAAAATAATTAGTTGTTGCAACAATTTTTTCATTAGATGCCTTAATACTTATTAAAATTTTTTTTAACTCTTTATTTTTTTGTAGTTCTTGATAATCATCAATTAATTTATTTAAAATATTAAATGCTTCTTTCAAACTTCGATCCATTTCAAAATTTGTAACTTGCTTATTTTTAATATTAATATTTTCTTTAAAATAATCTCTTTCATCTTTTAATACACTTTTAACAATATTACTAGCTCTAACTAAAATATCATATCTTTCTCTGAGTGTTTCATCAATAATACCTTCTGATTGTTCAATTTTTGTTTTTAAAAATTGCATTTTATTATAATAGATTATATAAATAATTGCTAGCACGCCAGTTATAATAATAAGAACTAGTAAAATATATAAAAAACTCATACAACAACCACCATTCTTAATCTAATTATAACACGTATTAGTAAAATTTTTAAAATAAAATATGTTATACTAAAAATAAGGTGATAAATAAATGAAAAACAATATGTTAACAATAATACTTGCTAAAGAACTAGATAATAATGATGAAAAGTATCAAGATTTGATTATTGAAATAAAAAATGAAATAGGTAAACGCCATATAACAGAACTTCAAAAAATAGCTAGAGATTTAAATATTATTGAAATGAGTAATAACGAATTGGAAATGATGAAAATAATCGCTAAATATGGTCATATTGTGATATTAAACTACGGTATAAATAATAATAAACAATCTGGAATAGTTATACTTCCTAAACAAATTACAAAAATACAATTAGCAATCTTAGAATTCAAAAAAACAGAATTTTTTACAGATTATGAATCTATAACAAGTTGTGCTATTCCAAATCAAACACTAGCCTACAAAGGTGACTTAAAACAAATGAAATATGAAGATAAAATTAATGGAAGAAAATTAACAGATGCGGAATCATTATATTATGAAATATATAACCAAGCCGAAAACTTAAAAAAATGGGAGGAAAATAATGAATCAAATTACCATAAATAAAATAGTAGTAGGAGAATTAGCAGAAAATTGTTATCTTATAGAAAAAAATAATAATGCCATATTAATTGATCCAGGAGATGAATATGAAAAAATTGAAGATAAAATAAATGATTTAAACATTGTTGGCATTTTATTAACTCATGACCATTTTGATCATATAGGAGCACTATCTTATTTTGAAAAAAAATATAATTTAAAACATAATAGTGAAATAGATTTTTTTGATTATGAAATAATTTCAACTCCTGGTCATACTAAAGATTCTTTAACTTTTTATTTTCCTAAAGAAAAAATTATGTTTACTGGAGATTTTCTATTTAAGGGAACCGTTGGTAGAATGGATTTACCAGGAGGAAATATAAATGATATGAAAAATAGTTTAGAACTTATTTCAAAATATCCAAATGATATTGTTATTTATCCTGGTCATGGAGAAAAAAGTATTTTAGGAATTGAAAAAAATTATTTTAAATATTACATATAAAAAAACTTTTAGATTTAAAAAGTTTTTTCTGAATATGCATGACTATAATTAATTCTAGTATCAAATTCAACATAATTTAAATAAATTAGACGAATTAAGAACCATTTTCCTGTTGCTGGATCACTAAGAATTAAATGATCTCTTCCAGCTTCTTCAATAATTCCATCGTATATCTTATCTTTCCATTCAATAGAGTCAGGATAAGAAACATACGCACGTACTTTTTTTCCTTTATTTAAACGTAAAATATTTTCAATATAGCTTTGTTCTCCATCACTATAAGGATCATAACTTATGTTTCCTGGAGGACTAGTTAAATTTGATGTATTAAAGGGCATATCATCATTTGCTCCAGGAAAAGTTGGATTCTGATAGAAACTTCCATTCATTTTAAATCACCTCTCTTTAAATAATATGATAATCATTTAAAAATAATTATTTTTTTAGTATAATTTTAATAGTAAGGATGATAATTATGGATATAAATATAGATTTAAAAAAAATAACTAAAAAAGTAACAGAAAAGAATTTTTATACACGCACAATTTCTTTAATTTTTGGAATTGCTCTTCTTGCTTTAAATTATAATTTATTTTTAGTTCCTAACAATTTTGTTATAGGTGGTACAAGTGGAATCGCCATTATTTTAAAAAAAGTATTTAGCTTATCCCCAACTTTATTTATATATATATCAAGTTTGATATTAATTATTCTATCTTTTATATTTTTAGGAAAAGAAGAAACAGAGAAAAATATTATTGGTTCTATTTTGTATCCAGTTTTTGTCTCTCTTACTTCACCTATAGCTAAACTTTTATCAAATTATTTAGAATTTGATAGTATGGTAATAATTGTTTTAATTGCAGGAATTATTTGTGGAATAGCTAATGGAATTATATATAAAACTGGATTTACTACTGGTGGAAGCGATATTTTAATGAAAATAATAAATAAATATGCAAAAATTCCTGAAGGAAAATCCATATTTGTAGTTAATATAATCATAATGATATTTGGTTTCATTATTTTTGGAGCCAATAAATTTATATATTCTTTAATTATTTTATACTTAAATTCTCAATTAATTGATCGTATTTTAATAGGTATTTCAAGTAGCAAATTATTCTTTATTTATACAAAAAAAATAGATGAAGTAAAAGAATTTATAATTAAAGATTTAAAAACAGGAGTCACAATTTTAAATGCTCAAGGAGGATTTTCTAAAGAAAAAAATCAAGTTATAATGTGTGTAGTTCCTACAAAAGACTATTATTTATTTAAAGAAACTGTACTAGCAATTGATGATAAAGCATTTTTTGTAATTAATGATTGTTATGAAGTCGCAGGTGGTGTCAAAGGACGTAAAAGAATAATTTAATTTATTTACTTTTATGATATATATCAATTATAATAAAAATAAATAAATTTATTGTGTGAAAAATAAGAATTATATGCTAATAAAGTAATAAAAATAGAGTAATCTAAAGATCAATAGTGGTCTTTTTTGTTTAAATTTACCATTTATATATGGTTAATTAATATGTTATAATGAATATAGTACTGAGGTGTAGTAATGAATTTGATAGAAGTAAAAAATTGTTATAAGATTTATAATAATGGAGTAACAGCAGTAGCAGATTTAAATCTTTCTATAAAAAAAGGTGAATTTGTTTTTCTTATAGGTGCCAGTGGAAGTGGAAAATCTACTTTAATTAAAATGTTATATCGAGAAGAAAAACCTACCAAAGGTAGTGTAATAGTTGGGGGAATAAATGTTGCTAAATTAAGAAACTCTAAAGTGTATAAACTACGTCGAAAATTGGGAATAGTTTTTCAAGATTTTAAACTCTTACCTAAACTTACTGTATACGAAAATGTTGCTTTTGCCCTTGAATCAATTGGAATGAATAGCAAAGATATTAGACCAAAAGTATTAAAAGCACTAGAAAGTGTTGGGCTAAAAGAAAAGATAAGAAGTTTTCCTAATCAATTATCTGGTGGAGAGCAACAAAGAGTGTGTATTGCAAGAGCAATAGTAAATGAACCTAAACTTTTAATATGTGATGAACCAACTGGAAACTTAGATCCAATTATATCTAAAGAAATTGTTAATATTTTGGATAAAATAAATCAAACATCTGAAACAACAATTATTATGGCTACTCATGATAAAGAAATCGTTAATAAAATGAAGAAAAGAGTTATATTAATAGAAAATGGAGTATTAGCTGATGATAGCCTGAAAGGAAGTTATAAAGACCATGAAAATAATTAGATTATTTGGCCGAGGAATTCGTGATTCTTTTAAAAGTGTTCTTCGTAATTTTAGCTTATCAACAGCAGCAATTGCTTGTAGTAGTATAACATTAATATTAGTAGCCATTTCTCTTATTCTTTCTTACAACGTAAAAAATATTACTAAAGATTTGGAACATGAATTAACAATTGTTGCTTATGTTAAAAAAGATACTACTGAAGAACAAATAAATGAATTAAAAAATATATTAGAAAAAATGAAAAATATTGATTCTTATACTTTTAAAAGTAAAGATGAATGGAAGCTTGAAATGAAAAATTCTTCTGAAACACTAAATACTACTTTAGAATATTTAGATGAAAATCCATTGTTAGATTCATTTATAATTAATGTGAAAGACGTTAAACATTTAAAAGAAACATCAACCGAAATTTTGAAAAATGACTTTGTTTCTAGTGCTGATTATGGTGAGGGCATGGCGGAAAATCTTATTGCAGCATTTGAAGTTATTGAAAAAGTAACCATAATTATCGTTATTGCTTTAGTTTTAGTTACAGCGTTTTTAATAAGTAACACAATAAGGCTTACTATATTTTCTAGGAGAAGTGAAATCGAGATTATGCGTTTAGTCGGAGCTAGTAATATTACAATTAAAATTCCATTTATATTTGAAGGATTAATATTAGGATTTTTAGGAAGCATAATTCCAATTATCGTTACTATTTATGGTTATGTAATTATATATGATCATTTTAATGGGCATATCTTTACTCAATTTATACAGCTAGTAAAACCATTTAATTTTATTCTTTATGTTTCAATGATTTTAGTAGTTATAGGTTGTGTTATTGGAATGTTTGGAAGTTATAGGGCAGTTAGAAAGTATTTGAAAATATAATATGAAAAAAATAATGAAAAAAAGCTTTAGCCTATTAATGATTATAACCCTTACTTTTGCTTATACTATAAGCCCTATACCAGTTAAAGCAAAAGAAGCGGAAACACTGGGAGAATTAAAGCAAGAATTAGCTGCATTAAAAAAACAAAAAGCCGATAATGAAGCTAATCAAAAAAACACTCAAAATCAAATTAAGGCCAAAGAAAATGCTATTGTAACAGCAGAATCAGATATTAGCCAAGCTCAAAGTGATATAGAAACAGCAGAATCAAATATCGAGGATTCTAATGCCAAATTAAAATCTCTCACAGAACAAACTAAAAAAGTTTTAGAGTTTACTCAACAAATGAAAAGTAAAAATGCATATGTAGAATATATGTCAGGTGCTACTAGTATGACTGATTTAATCATGCGAATTAACATGATTGAACAAACTACTGAATCAGCTCAAAATATGCTTGAAGAATTAGAAAAGCTAATAGAAGAAAATGAACAATTAAAAGTTGATTTACAAAAGAAACAACAAGATTTATCGGCTAAAATTACTAGCTATCAAGCAAAAATACAAGAATTACATGGAGATTTAGAATCATATGATAAATTTGAACTTGATATTGATTCTAAAATAAAAGTCAAACAGGATCAAGTAAACAATTATGTTAGATTAAGCAAGCAAAAATTTGGAAAAGAAGTAGATACTGCAACTCTCGCAGAATTAGACGTTGTTGCTTATAATGGAAACTGGTTAAAACCACTAAAGAAAGGAAGAATAACTAGTACAATCGGCTCAAGATGGGGAAGCTATCATAATGCTTTAGATATTGGTGGAAATCCTGAAGGTACACCTATATATGCAGCAGCATCAGGAACCGTGTCTGGATTTATCCCAAGATATAAATGTGGTGGAAATATGGTTTACATAAACGTTATTGTAGGAGGTCAAAAATATACTACTTATTATTATCACTTATTAAAAGTAAATGTAAAAGTTGGAGACGTAGTTAATCAAAATACTATTATAGGAACAGTAGGAGGATATTCTACAAGTTCCAGTCATGGAGGATATGATAGTTGTACGACTGGAGCACATCTACATTTTGGAGTTGCTAAAGGATATTTTACAGGGACAATAAAACGAGCTAATGTAATAACTCCACCAGGATTCCCAAACAGAACTGGTTACACATTCTCATCACGTACAGATTATTATGGATAAAAAAGAGTAAAATCTTTTTTTATTTTGACATAAATTAATTTAAAGATATAATATAAAAGAGGTGTATTATGGCTAAAAACAAAGAAATGTTACATATTTTTTTTAAAGTTTTATTTAAAGATAAAAATGCGATTAATCTTGTAATACCTAATTCTTATCAAAAAAATATTTTTGAAATTAATTATAAACAATTAAAAGAAAACGGATATATTAACTTAATATTTGATATAGATAATACTATAATGCCAGTAAATGATACATATGTTACAGATGAGCTAAAAGAATTTATAAATAAATTAAAAAAAGAATTTAATATATGTCTTGTATCTAATAATTCTCTAGAAAGGGTTAATCCAATAAAAGAAAAACTAAAAGTATTAGTTATATCTAATGCTAATAAACCTCAAAAAGAAGCATTTGATAAATCTTTGAAAATGTTAAAAAGTACTAAAAAAAATACTGTGATGATTGGAGATCAAATGTTAACTGATATTGTTGGTGGAAATAAATATGGACTTTATACTATTTTAGTAGAGCCATTTAAAAAAAAATACGATATAAAAACAGGAACAAGTAGAATTTTACAAAACATTTTAATGAAAAAATTAACTAAACAAATTAAAAGATATAATTATTATTAGAACGGAGAAAAAATTATGACTTTTTCTAGTAGATTAAAAGAAGAAATTACAGAATATGATAGTAATTTAATAGAAAAAAGAGCAGAATTATCTGCCATAATTCGATATGCTGCTAAAATAACCAAAGATAAAATTATCATAACTAGTGAAAATGCCAAAATAATTCGACGAATATATTCTTATTTAAAAGAAATTTTTGGCATTAATATAAAAATAATAATTCGTAATCAAAAAAGATTTCGTATAAAACAAATTTATATTTTAGAAATTAACACAAAAGTTAATTATATTTTAGAATCTTTATATATATATAATAATAATCGAAAAATAAAAGTAAATGAAAACTACTTTGAAGCTAAAGAAGAAAAAGTTGCGTATTTAAAAGGAACTTTTTTAACTACAGGCTCAGTTAATGATCCAAGTACTAGTGGTTATCATTTAGAATTTGTTTTTTCTACCAAAACAGATGCTGAGTTTATAAAAAAAATTCTAAAAGAAATTAAATTCTCTTCTAAAATTTTAAAAAGAAATAATCGATATATGGTGTATATGAAAAGTGCTGAAGACATAAGTGATGTGATTAAACTATTTAATGCTATAAATTCACTATTTTATTTTGAAGATATAAGGATTTATCGTGATCATAAGAATATGGTTAATCGCTTAAATAATTGTGAAATAGCTAATCAAGAAAAAAGTACTACAACTGGAATGAAGCAACTAGAAGCTATAAAATATTTAAAAGATCATAATCTAATTGATTTATTAGATGAAAAAACCAAAATTGTCTTAGAGTATCGTTCTAAATATCCTGAATCTTCTTATAGTGAACTTGCAGAAATAATCTCTTTAGAAACTGTTTATAATATTGGTAAATCAGGAATAAATCATCATTTTATTAAAGTAAAAAAAATGATTGAACATCATAAAAAAAAATAAATTATTTGTTGTAATTTTATAACTTTATGATAAAATATCCAAATTGGTGACAACAATGTATAGAATTACAAATGAAAAAAGAAAAGAAATATTAAAATTTTATTTAAAATATAGAGAATTATTTTCTAAAGATGTTCATTATTTATTTACTGAATTTTATTTAGAAAATGAATTTCTTTGTGATACTTTATTAGAATTCTATACCTATCTACATGCAATAGAAGATTATGTAAATCCATATTATGATTTTTATAAATATTTATGTGAAAAACATGCCAATATTTCGAAAAAGAAGATATTAGAAATTGCTAGTGGATATATTCCAGCGTTTTCCTATTTATTGGTTATAAATCAAAAAATGGAAAATATTATTGTTGCGATGGATCCTGTAAGTTTACCCTTGAAAATTAAAGGAGTTACTATAAAAAATAACTTATTTTCGTTAGAAACAGATTTACAGAATATTGATTTATTAATTGCACATTGCCCATGTGAAGCTTTAGAAACCATTTTAAATAAAGCTGTTAACGAAAAAAAAGAATTTACTATTCAAACTTGTAAATGTACATCAGGTAGTAGTTTCAATTTTTATAGTAGAAAAGATTGGCATTATTATATATCCAGCCTAATTGATAAAGCAAAATCATTGGAAAATTCAGGATTTATAGTAGAAAAAGAATATCTTAATTTATCTAGAATGACAGATTCTCCAATCATCACTGCTAGAAAACGTTAAATATTATAATATTTCATCAATAATACCATATTTTAACGCTTCTTCTGCACTCATGTAAAAGTCCCTTTCCATATCTGCTTCAATAACAGAAGCTTTTTGTTTTGTGTTTTTGGCCATTATCTTAATTAGTTTTTGTTTCATTTTTAATATATGATCAGCCACAATTTTAATATCAGTTGCTTGTCCTTGAATACCACCGAGAGGTTGATGAATCATAACTTCTGCATTTTCTAAAGCCGATCTTTTATCACCAGAGGAAAGTAGAAACGCAGCCATGCTAGCAGCCATTCCAACTACTATAGTTCTTACATTACTTTTTATAAAATGTATCGTGTCAAAAATTGCAAAACCGCTACTAACTTCTCCACCAGGACTATTAATATATAGAGATATTTCTTCATGAGACAAAGAATCTAAATATAAAAGCTCACTGATAACAATGTTAGCAGTAGATTCATTAATTTCTCCTGTTAAAAAAACAATTCTATCTTTCAAAAGTCTTGAATATAAATCATAAGCATATTCATGATTATTACTTCTTTCTACTACTGTAGGAATAATGTTCAAATCAATCACCTACTAATATAATAGTAAAAAAAATATTTTTTTATTCAAAAAAAGTATGACAAAATAATAGACATATGGTAAAATATACTAAAATAAGAGGGTGATATGATATGCAAGAAATAAAAATAACGTTTAAAAATAAAAAAACACAAAATTTTCCTATTAATACAACTGTTTATGAAATAGCTGAATTTTATCAAAAAGAATGCCCTAATGGTATTTTAGGAGCACGTATTAATAATGCTATTGTAACAATGAATACTAAAATAAAACAAAACTGTGAAATAGATTTTGTGGATATTAATGATCCTTATGGTTATCGTATGTACCAAGCCGCTTTAAAATTTATTTTTGGTGTTGCTGCAAGAGAAATATTTCCTGATACTGAAATTCACTTTTTACATAGTGTCCCTAAAGGAATAATGGCTGAAGTTAAAGGGAAAGTGAATATTATTAAAGATGATGTTAGTAAAATAAAAGAAAAAATGGCTAAAATAATTAGTGATAATGAACCAATTCAAAAATTTAATATTTTAAAAAAAGAGGCTCTTAATTATTTTGAAAAAAACAATCAATTTGAAAAAGCCAAAAATATAAATTCTGTAAATAAAGAAATTATAACTTTTTACAAGCTAAAAGATAAATATAACTATTTTTATACTGAATTACCTTGTGAAACTAAGAACATAAATAAATTTGATTTAGTTTATTTAGGAAAGAATAAAATTGTTATAGTTTATCCAAGTGTTCGTACTGATGGATTAGTACCAGAATATGTTCATTATGATATCATTATTAATAGTTTTATTGAAAGATATGAATGGTTAAAAACAATGAAAGTTCCTTATCTTGCTGATATAAATGATTTAGTAAGTGATGGAAAAATAGATAATTTTATTAAAGCAAGTGAACTTACCTTTAACGATCATATATCTGAAGTAGCAAAAACAATTAAAAATAATGCAGATTTAAAATTAATTTTAATATCTGGGCCATCATCATCAGGAAAAACTACTACAACAAAACGTTTATCTAGTTATTTAGAAACATTAGGGTATAATCCTATTCCAATTTCTGTTGATGATTATTATAAAGATGAAAAAGAAATAAAACGTGAGCAAGTTGAAAATTATGAAATGTTAGAAGCAATTGATGTAAAAATGTTTAATGAAGATATTAACAAATTAATGAATGGAGAAGAAGTATATCTACCTACTTATAGCTTTATTACAAAGAAAAAAACTAGAAATGCCACTAGTATAAAAATGCAGGAAAAAAGTATTCTATTAATAGAAGGTTTACATTGTTTAAATGATGAATTATCTATAGATATTGATAATAAACATAAATATAAAATTTATTTAAGTCCATTTATCTCCTTAGGCATTGATCGTCATAATTATGTTTCTACAGTTGATTTACGATTATTAAGACGTATTGTTAGAGATAATAGAACTAGGGGAACAAAAATATCTGATACTATTAAAACATGGCAAACAGTTAGGGATGGAGAAGAAAAATATATTTTCCCATTTATTCATCAAGCTGATAAAGTTATCAACACCGCTTATGCTTTTGAAGTCGGTGTGCTAAAAGTATTTGCAGAACCATTATTATATTCAGTAGGGTTTGATTCCCCATTTTATGAAGAAGCAAGAAGATTAATTAATTCAATGCAAGTATTCTATACAATATCGAGTGAATATATAGGAAGAGATTCAATATTAAGAGAATTCATTGGTTAGGAAAGAAGGTTAAAAATGATTAAAGTAGCTATAAATGGTTTTGGAAGAATTGGTAGAGTAGCATTTAGAGAAATGATTACTAGTCCTGATTTTGATATAGTAGGTATTAATGATTTAACAGAGCCAGAACAATTAGCATACCTTTTAAAATATGACACTAATCATCGCTCATTTCATGAAGATATTATTGATTTTGATGGTGATGAAATAATAATTAATGAAAAAAAAATAAAAGTATATAAAGAAAGCGATCCTGAAAACTTGCCCTGGAAAGAATTAGATGTTGATTTAGTATTAGAATGCACAGGTTTATTTACAAACAAAGAAGGAGCATATAAACATATAAAAGCCGGAAGTAAAAAAGTGCTTATTTCAGCTCCTGCCAAAGGAGATATCAAAACCATTGTTTATAATGTTAATGACGATACGTTAACTGATGATGATATAATTGTTAGTGGAGCTTCATGTACAACTAATTGTTTAGCTCCTGTTCTTAAAGTAATTAATGATGAATTTGGAATAAAAAAAGGATTTATGAGTACTATACATGCTTACACTAATGATCAAGCAACGCTCGATATACCTCATAAAAAAGGAATCAAAGAAAGAAGAGGAAGAGCAGCTGCGGCTAATATTATTCCTACATCAACTGGAGTATTAAAAGCAATTGGTGTTGTAATTCCCGAATTAAATAATAAAATTGATGGAATGGCTTATCGAGTTCCTGTAAGTGATGGGTCTTTAGTAGATTTAGTTTTAGAGCTAAATAAAAATGTGACAGTAGAGGAAATAAATAATAGTTTAATAAATCATCAAAATGAAACCTTAAAAATAACTTTTGATCCAATTGTATCAAGTGATATCATTGGTAAAAAGTGCGGATCTTTAGTAGATGGCTCATTAACTAAAATTTTAGAAGTGGAAAGTACGCAACTAATAAAAATAGCTTCTTGGTACGATAATGAAGTGGGATATACTAACCAAATGCTTAGAACAGCCAAAAAAATGTTTGGCAAATAAGAATATATTATAATAAAAAGTTGATAAGTGATTTATTAACTTTTTATTTTTTGATATACTAAGAATAATGGTGATAAAATGAAAAAAAGATTAGAAAAAACGGATGTTAAAGAAAAAACTGTTGTAGTTCGTTTTGATTATAATGTTCCAATTATAAATGGTAAAATAATAGATAATACCAAAATCATGGCTAGTTTAGATACAATTAATTATTTACTCAAAAACGATTGTAAAATTGTTATTTTAAGTCATTTAGGAAAAATAAAAAAAGAAGAAGATAAATTAAATAATTCTTTAGAATTAGTAGCTGAAAATTTAAAAAAAATATTAAAACAAGAAATATATTTTAGTCATGACACAATGGATCCAGAACTTCCTGAACGCATTAAAATTATGTTACCAAGAGATATTATACTTTTAGAAAATACTAGATTTTTAGATATACCTAATAAATTAGAAAGTAATTGTGATATACAAGCAGCGAGTTTCCTAGCTTCTTTAGGAGAAATATTTGTAATGGATGCTTTTGCATCATGTCATCGTGCTCATGCATCAACTGTTGGAATAACTAAATTTTTACCCAGTTGTATAGGATTTTCTGTTGAAAGAGAACTAGCAGCTTTAGATAAACTTTTAATGAACCCTAAAAGGCCTTTTACTGTTATAATGGGTGGTGCTAAAGTAGAAGATAAACTTGAATTAATAGAAGCAATGCTTCTTAAATGTGAACATTTATTATTAGCTGGAGGTCTTGCTAATAGCTTTTTAGCAGCATTAAACTTTAATATTGGATCTTCATTGGCAACTAATAATTATCAAACAATTCAAAAACTTCAAAATATCCTATTAAATAATCGTGAAAAAATCTTACTTCCCTTAGACGCAATTGTTGGAAGCAGTTATGATAAAAATTACACTAAATATAAAAAAATAAATGAAATAAGTGATAATGAAATAATTTATGATATTGGCATAAAAACTATTGAAAAATATAAAAAAATTATTTTAGAAAGTGAAACTATTTTTCTAAATGGAACAATGGGAGTATATGAAGATTATCGCTATTCTAACGGCACTAAAGAAATATTAAATATTTTAAAAGAAAGCGGTAAAATAGTTGTTGCAGGTGGTGGAGATTCTGTAAGTTCAGTTAAGCATTTTGGTTTTAATGATGCTTTTACATATCTTTCTTGTGGTGGAGGAGCTACCTTAGAGTACCTTATTTATGGACATTTAGTTGGAATTGATAGTATTATGGAGGATGAAGAAATTGAAGTACTTGATGTGTAATTTAAAATCAAATAAAACGCTAAAAGAAATATTAATATATAAAAAAAAACTAGAAAGTATTAATCATTCAAATAAAGAATTTATTTTATTTCCTTCAAGTATTTACCTAGGCCTTTTTTATGATACAAATTATAAAATAGGATCTCAAATTATATCAGAACATGAAAGTGGAAGTTATACAGGTGAAATACTAGCTAACCAACTAGCTAGTTTGCGTGTTTCATATGTATTAATTAATCATTGTGAAATAAGAGAAACACTAAACTCTTGTCTTTTAAAAATAAAAAATGCTACTAAAAATCAAATAAAAGTAGTTTATTGTATTGGTAAAGAAACAAATGGTTATGAAATCGAAAAATTAAAAGGACAAATAAAATCTATTTTTGATCAATTAATAAGAACTGAAATGGAAAATATTATTATTGCTTATGAACCATGCTGGGCGATTAATAAAGAAGATGTTATTAATGCTAGTGCCCTTAAAAATATCATAAAAAAACTAAAGCAATATATTAATTGTGAATATGACATTAAAGTTGATTTTGTATATGGTGGAAGTATTAATATTGAAAACTTTGATAAATTAGTAAAAATCGACAATTTAGATGGTTATCTACTAGGTAATTGTGCAAATAAACCTGAAAATATATTAAAAATAGCTGTAAAGTTTTAAAAATCGACAAAGTTTTACAGAAATTTACAACAAAAGACAAAATAAAATCTAGTATTTTTCTCTCCAATTTTTTATAATAAAGTTGCGTGCAGTAAATAAATATGAAAAAGGGAGAAAATATGAAAACAAGTATAAATGTTCTTGTAATTGATGATAATAAATCAGTTATAAACAACGCAAAGGAGTATTTTAGTAGTCACGCAGTAATCAATATAGTTAAAGCAATTAATAATGGGAAAGAAGGACTAGATTATATTATTAATCATAACAAAGAATTTGATCTAATTCTGATGGATATTATAATGCCAGAAATTGATGGTATTAGTATTTTGGAAGAAATGAAAAAACAAAATATTAATAAGAATGTAATTGTTTTAACAAGTTATAAAAAAGAAACAACAATTAAGATGGTAAGTCAATTTGATGTTGATTATTATATGATAAAACCAATAGATAATAATGTTTTAGAAAAAAGAATTTTACAAATTATAAATTCACCTGAAGAAAAAGAGCAAAAAAGTAACAAAGTAGAATTAGAAATAAGTAAATTATTGCATTCTTTAGGAATACCTTCTCACATTAAAGGATATCAATATATAAGAGAAAGTGTATACATGATGTATGAAAATCCTGATATGATAGGTGGGATAACAAAATCAATATACCCTGAAATAGCCATTCGCTTTGATACAACAGCTTCACGTGTTGAAAGAGCAATAAGACACGCTATTGAAGTTAGCTGGTCTAGAGGAGATTACGATTTAATGGAAGAATTATTTGGCCATAGTGTTGATTATGACCGTAGTAAGCCAACTAATTCTGAATTTATTGCAACACTTGCAGATAATTTAAGATTAAAAAAAGATATAGTTTTTGCTTAAGATAATAAAAATTATCTTTTTTTTATTGTTTAAAAATTTTGATTGACAAATGGTAGAGAGAAAGTTTATAATATGCTCGCTTAAAGAGGGGGAGATTTTATGTCTAATAAAAAAGAAAAAATTTTTTATAAGCAAAAAAAATATTTATTATTATATTTATATACTTTAAGTATGACAGCTCGTGTTATGAGTATGAATAATGAAGAAAAAGATATAAAAGCTTTAAATGTTAAAGAAAATGTTATGGATACATTAAATGAAGAACCATCAAAAGTATTAGCAGATATAAATATGAAAAAAACACTACAAGATATAAAGCCATATAAAGGATGTGCGGGTATTGCAGCGGAATTATTAAAATGTTTGACTCCAATAGAGCAAACTGAAAATATAGTTGAAGAAAAACAAACTATATATTATGATTTCGCTTGTTCTGAAGAAATGCAAGATTATATCTTTCAAATAAGTGAAAAATATAATGTTCCATTTGAAATAATAATGGTAATAATTGAAAGAGAATCAGGGGGAAGATGGCATACAAATGGGATTATCTCATCTACAAATGATTATGGATTAACTCAAATTAATGAAATAAATCATAAATATATAGAAGAAAATTTAGGTTTTACATCTGATGATTTACGATATGATCCATATAAATCTATCGAAGCTCAAGCCTTTCTTTTAAAAGATATTTTAGATTATTATCAATATACTGATGAGATAGATTACAGAAATGTTTTTGGAACTTATAATGGTTGGTTAAAATGGTATGAAATAAAAGGTGCTTGTGAATATGCGGATGCATGTATGGAAATTTTAGAAGAAAAATTTAGTGTAATATCTAGAAAAAGATAATTTTTGCTACTAGGATAATAAAGTTCCTAGTTTTTTAATTGTTAAATAAAAAGATAAATGATATAATCTAAATAATAGAAAGAGGGATAAAAATGAGATTAAAAAATTTTAAGAAAAATCAAAAATTAAAGAGAACCCTCCTAGCTCTATGTGCAGTAGCACTACTGGGGGGGGTATAGTAGTCTTATATAAGAAAGATAACTTATATGAGGATAACTATAGCAAAATAAAGAAGATAAAACAAACAAACGAAATAGCTTATACAATTAATGGAATAAAAGTAAAGGATAGTTTCCCTACAAAGGAAAGTGGATTAAAATCAAGTACAAATAATGTAACATGTGAAAATGGAGTAACAGCAGAATGGAGCAATGATTTATGGGGACTAGTAAATATAAACTCAAATAATAATAATGAAATAAGTTGTAATATTGATTTTACATATGAAGGAACACTAATAGATTATGTAAAAATGATGTCTAACTATTCTAATGAAATAGTAAAAGATGTATCTGGCGAATTAAGATATATAGGAGCAAATCCAAATAATTATGTGCAATTTAATGGAGAGTTATGGCGAATAATAGGAGTAATGAAAGGTATCGAAAATCCCGATGGAACTAAGAGTGATAAAGTTAAACTAATAAGAAGTGAAAGTATCGGAAGTTATGCATGGGATAACAAACCAGATGGAACAGGATCATCAACAAGTATTGAAGGAAGTAATAATTGGACGGATAGTGAACTTCAGAAAGTATTAAATGAAGGCGCATATTATAATAGAACAAGCGGAGATTGCCCAAGTGGAAGTAATGGAGCAACAAAATCATGTGATTTTAGTGATACTGGATTAACAAATGATGCTAAGAATATGATAAGTGAAGTCGTATGGAGTATCGGTGGAATACCTAATAGTTTAACTGAACTTACATATTTGTCTGGTTATGAAAAAGGAAATTATTCATATAATAATAATCCCGTAAAATGGACAGGCCATGTTGGTTTAATGTATCCATCAGAATATGGATATGCTACTAATGGCGGGAGTAAAACAAATAGAGATACATGTATACATACAAGTTTAGGTACATGGAATGGAAGTGGAGTAAGTGATTGTAAGAACAATGACTGGTTGTATAATAGTAGTACCCAATGGACGATAACACCAACCTCTCTTAATGGGTACCAAGTTTTATATGTAGGATCGAGTGGAAAGGTTGGAAAAACAGGAACTACTACTACATATGCCATTCGGCCATCAATATATTTAAAATCGGATATAGGAATAGAAAATGGAGGAACAGGCACAAGTGCTTCACCTATTAAATTAAAAGTTAATTAATAAACGATAAAACTTAATTAGTTTAGCTAATTGAGTTTTTATTTTTTATATGTTAGTATTATTTTTATAAATGGTGATGATTAATGAAAAAGATATTAACTATAATATTAGATGGGTTTGGCTTGAGCGAAGAGAGTCATGGGAATGCTCTTATGGAAGCAGATCCTAAAAATTTTTATGAATTATGGAAAAAATATCCCCATTCAACACTTGCTGCCTCCGAAGAAGCAATAGGTTTATTACCTGGGCAATTTGGTAATAGTGAGGTTGGACACATGACAATTGGGGCAGGAAGAAAATTAGTTCAAGATATTGATCGTATGCATAACTTTTTAGATGAATTAATAGATGAAAATGAAAAATATAAAAATATGATAGAGCATATAAAAGAAAATAACTCCAGAGTTCATATAATGGGGCTTTTTAGTGATGGTTTAGTCCACAGTGATATTGAGCATTTTTTTAAATTATATAATCATTTAATAAATAGTGATATAAAAGAAATATATTTTCATGTAATCACAGATGGAAGAGACACAAGTATCACCTCTGCTTATAAATATATTAAGCGTTTAGAAGATAAATTAGCAGAAACAAAAATTGGTAAAATAGCAACCATTTGTGGAAGATATACTGCTATGGATCGTGATAATAAATTAGACCGAACCAAATATTATTATGACTTAGTTGCACTTGGTAAAGGACTTAAAACAAATGATATAAAAAAAGTTCTTGAGAAAAGTTATCAAAAGAAAGTTACCGATGAATTTTTACCACCTATATTAGTAGAACCAGAAGGAATAATAAAAGATAATGATATTTTGATATGGATGAATTATCGAACTGATCGAGCTAAACAAATTATAGATTGTTTTGTAAATCCAAAATATGATAAATTTCCAGTTAAAAAATATAATAATCTCCAAGTATATTCATTTGTTACAATTGATAAAAAGATTCCTACTATTACTTTTTTAGAAAATAAAAAAATAGAAAATCCCTTAGGAATATATTTATCTAAATTAGGTCTTACACAAGCTAGAATTGCTGAAACTGAAAAATATGCTCATGTTACTTATTTTTTTGATGGAGAATATAATGGCAATCTTGAAAATTGTAATAAATACTTAATACCTTCATTAAAAATAAAAACATATGACTTAGATCCTAGAATGAGTGCGGTTGATGTAACCAAAAGAACAATATTTTGTATGCAAAAAGATGTTGATTTTATTTTAGTTAATTTTGCTAATCCAGATATGGTAGGTCATACAGGAAATTATGATGCTGCTGTAAAAGCAGTTATTACTGTTGATATGTGTTTAGGAAAATTAATAGAAGAAGCAGAAAATAATTTTTATAAAGTAATTATCACCGCTGATCATGGCAATGTGGATAAGATGCTTGATGAAAATGATAATATAGTAACTACTCATACTACTGCTAAAGTACCATTTATAATTACTGATAATAATATTAAATTAGAAGAAACAGGAGATTTAACTAATATTGCTCCAACTATATTAGAATACATGGATATAACAATTCCAAAAGAGATGAAGGAAAGTAAAAGTTTATTAATTAAAGAAAAAGAATAAAGCTACAAAATAATGTAGTTTTTTATTTTTCAAATTTCTTTTAAAATAGGCAAATTTCTACTTGATTTTCATATAATGTAGTGTTAAAATGATGTCTGTATGACGGCTTGGATGTGCAAGGTTGCTGATACACTAGGTGATGTTGTTAAATAAATATCGCTTAAATCAGGTAATTTGTACGGAGCTAGTCTATACTAGATATAGGCGAAAGGAGAACATTTAAAGATGTCAAAAAGTAAAGTGCGTATCAATTTAAAGGCTTATGATAATAAAACGTTAGATTTGGCTGCTAAAAAGATCGTTGAGACTGTAAAAAGGCTAGGAGGTAAAGTTAGCGGGCCAATTCCTCTACCAACTGAGATTGAACGTATTACAGTATTAAGAGCGGTTCATAAATATAAAGATTCAAGAGAACAATTTGAAAGTCGTACTCATAAAAGATTAATCGATATATTAGAACCAAGTAAAGAAATCATCGACGCTTTGACTCATTTAGATATACCAAGTGGTGTTGATATTGATATTAAATTATAATTAAAGGAAGGAAAAGTTTATATGAAAGGAATCTTAGGACGCAAAGTAGGAATGACTCAAGTATTTACAACTGATGGGAAATTAATTCCTGTAACAGTTGTTAGTGTTACTCCAAATACAGTAATGCAAGTAAAAACTGTTGAGAGTGATGGATATAATGCTATTCAACTTGGCGTAGTAGATAAAAAAGAAAAAAATTCAAGCAAACAAAGCATTGGACATGCAAAAAAAGCAAAAACTACACCTAAGCGCTTCTTAAAAGAGTTAAGAAATGTTGAAGGAGAATATTCACTAGGTCAAACATTATCTGCAGATGTTTTTGCTAGTGGTGAAATTGTAGATGTAACTGGTACATCAAAGGGAAAAGGTTTTCAAGGTGTTATTAAAAAACACAATCAAAATCGCGGTCCAATGGGACATGGATCTCATTATCACAGAGGACCTGGATCAATGGGTACTATGTTACCAAAACGAGTATTAAAAGGGAAAAAATTACCTGGGCATATGGGAAATGTTACTATTACAATTCAAAATTTACAAATTATTGAAGTAAATGCTCTAGAAAATTATATTTTAGTAAGTGGAAATATCCCAGGACCAAAAAATTCATTAGTTTTAATTAAATCTGCTGTAAAAAATAATGGTAAGAAAAAAGATATTGAACTTATTTCTTATGAAGAAGAAACTGTAGTTGATGCAGTTGAAGAAGTAACAAAAACAGTAGAAGAAAATATTGGAACAGAAGAAACAGTAACTGAAGAAAAAGCTACTGAAGAAGTAGAAAATAACTAGGCACTTATTGGAGGGAAAAATATGGCTAAAGTAGAACTTAAAAATATAAAAGGCGAAAAGCTAAATGACATCACAATAAGTGATTCTATATGGAAAATTAAAACTAATGATGATTGTCTAAAAAAAATGATAAGACTTCAACTTAACACAACAAGACAAGGAACAGCTAAAACTAAAACTAGAAGTGAAGTTTCAGGTGGAGGAAGAAAACCGTGGAAACAAAAAGGTACAGGACGTGCAAGAGCTGGATCAAATCGTTCACCAATTTGGCGTGGCGGAGGAGTAGCTCTTGGAGTTCAACCAAGAGATTACACTTTTAAAATAAATCGCAAAGAAAGAGTTTTAGCGCTTAAAAGTGCTTTAAGTTACAAACTTCAAGATAAAGCGATAATTGCTGTAGATAACTTGAATCTAAGTACATTAAAAACAAAAGAAGTTAAAAATTTATTAGAAACATTAAAAATAAATGGTAAGGTATTATTTGTAACTAAAGAAGACTGTGAAAACCTATATATGGCAACAAGAAATTTAGGTTACACATATGCAATACTAGCTGATGAAATTAATTGTTATGATATTGTAAATGCTGATTATGTAGTTTGTGATGAAGCAGCAATTAATTACATTGAGGAGGTATTAAAAAATGACTAACCCCGATATTATAATTGCACCAGTTGTTACTGAAAAAAGTGCATTGAATAGTCAAAATGGTATTTATACTTTTAAAGTAGCTAAAAATGCAACTAAAACTCAAATTAAAAAAACGATTGAAAATCATTTTGGTGTTCATGTAATTAAAATTAATACATTAAATACAAAGCCAAAAGATAGAAGAGTTGGAAAATATACTGGTAAAACTAAAGTCTATAAGAAAGCAATCGTAACGCTAAAAAGTGGCGAAACGATTGAAGTTTAATAAAGGAGGTAACTTATGGCAATTAAGAAATATAAGCCTGTGACTAATGGTCGTAGGGGAATGACTACACTTGCAAATACAGAAATAACTGCTAAAGCTCCTTTAAAAGCTTTAACTGTTAAAAAAACTAAAACTGGTGGTAGAAATAACCAAGGTAAATTAACAGTTCGCCATATTGGTGGAGGAGCTAAACAAAAATATCGTATTATTGATTTTAAAAGAAATAAAATTGGTGTTCCAGGACGTGTTGCAACTATTGAATATGATCCAAATCGTAGTGCCAACATCGCTCTAATAAATTATAAAGATGGAGAAAAAAGATATATTATTGCTCCAAAAGATTTAATCGTTGGTAGTATTATTGAAAGTGGTGAGAATGCTGATATAAAAGTTGGTAATGCTTTGCCTCTTCAAAATATACCTGTAGGTACTGTAATCCATTGTATTGAATTAAAACCAGGAAAAGGTGCTGAAATCTGTCGTAGTGCAGGGGCTTCAGCTCAAATACTAGGACGTGAAGGGAAATATGTTTTAGTAAGACTTCAATCTGGTGAAACTAGAAAAATACTAGGAACTTGTATAGCTACAATTGGTGTTGTTGGGAATGAAGATTACGAATTAGTAAACATTGGAAAAGCTGGAAGAAAAAGACATATGGGCATTAAACCTACTAATCGTGGTTCTGTTATGAACCCTAATGATCACCCTCATGGTGGAGGTGAAGGACGTGCTCCAATTGGTCGTAAAACACCAGTTACACCTTGGGGTAAACCAGCGCTTGGATTTAAGACAAGAAAAAATAAAAAAGCTTCTAACAAACTTATTGTTAGTAGAAAGAAAAAGTAGGAGGATATTATGGCAAGAAGTTTAAAAAAAGGTCCTTATGTTTTTGATAGATTATTAAAAAAAGTACAAGAATTAAATAAATCTAATAAAAAAGAAGTAATAAAAACATATTCTCGTCGTTCAACAATATTCCCTGATTTCGTAGGACATACATTTGCTGTTCATAACGGTAAAGATTTTATTCCCGTTTATGTTACAGAAGAAATGGTAGGTCATAAATTAGGAGAGTTCGCTGCAACTCGTAAATTTGGCGGACATGCAGGACAAAAGTAGGAGGTTAATGAATGGAAAGTTATGCAATACATAAAAGTGCAATGATTGCACCTAGAAAAGCTAGAATGACACTTGACCTTATAAGAGGAAAAGATGTGGCTACTGCTGAAGGTATTTTACAAAATACTAATACAAAAGCTAGTCGCTTAATCATTAAAGTATTAAAAAGTGCGGTTGCTAATGCTGTTAATAATAACGGTGCTAACGAATCAGATCTATTTATAAGTGAATGTTTCATTAACCCAGGACCTGTATATAAAAGAATAAAATTTGCAAGTCGTGGAAATGTTGATAGAAGAGATAAAAGAACAAGTCATATTACTGTAAAAGTAAGTGATGGTAAGGAGGCAAATTAGATGGGACAAAAGGTTAATCCAATCGGATATAGACTTGGAGTTAATAAAACTTGGGAATCAAATTGGTATGCCAATAAAAAAGATTTTGGTAGTATTCTAAATAAAGATATAAAAATCCGAAAATTTATTTCAAAAAAATTAAAAGATGCTGCCATTGCCTCAGTTATTATTGAAAGAAAAAATGATAAATGTGAAGTAACAATCAATACTGCTAAACCAGGAGTAATTATTGGGCGAGGCGGAGAAGATATTGAACGTTTACGTAAGAGTTTATCTAAATATGTTGGAGAAGAAGTTTACATATCAATTGTAGAAGTAAAAAATCCAGATTTAGTTGCTAAACTTGTTGCAGATAACATTGCAGCTCAAATTGAAAATCGTGCTCCATTTAGAAGTGCACAAAAAAGAGCACTTAGAAATACTATGAAAGCTGGAGCAAAGGGAATTAAGACCGCGGTATCTGGTCGTCTTGGTGGTGCTGAAATGGCAAGAACTGAGGGATATACTGAGGGAACAGTACCTCTTCATACTTTAAGAGCAGATATTGATTATGCTCATAGTGAAGCAGATACTACTTATGGAAAAATTGGAGTAAAAGTTTGGATTTACAAAGGCGAAATTCTTCCTAGCAAAAAAGTAAATAAGGAGAGTGACGAGAATGTTAATGCCAAAAAGAACTAAATATAGAAAACCACATCGTCTAACTTATGATGGTCATGCTAAAGGTAATACAGAATTACATTTTGGTGAATTTGGTTTAATGGCCAAAGAAGGCAATTGGATTACTGCTCGTCAAATCGAAGCCGCTCGTATTGCTATGACTCGTTATATGAAACGTGGTGGAAAAGTTTTTATAAATATTTTTCCTCATCTTGCAATTACTAAAAAACCATTAGAAACTCGTCAAGGTAAAGGAAAAGGTAACGTTGAAGAATGGGTAGCTGTAGTTAAAGAAGGAAAAATAATGTTTGAAATTAGTGGAGTAACAGAAGAAATAGCACGTGAGGCATTAAGACTTGCTTCTCATAAACTACCAGTTAAAACCAAATTTGTAAAAAAGGATGGTGTTACAAGTGGAAGCTAATGAAATTAGAAAATTAAAATCTTCAGAAATTCAAGAAAAAGTAAATGAATCTAAAAAAGAATTATTAAACTTAAGAATTAAGAATGCAACTGGTACACTTGATAAACCTTCAAAAATTAAAGAATTAAAAAAAGACGTTGCCAGAATGTTGACAATTCTAAAAGAAAGAGAAAACGATAGCACAGGAGGTAATGAATAATGGAAAAAAGACAAGAATTAGTTGGAAAAGTTGTGAGTAGTAAAAATGACAAAACTATTACTGTGCTAGTTGAAACTTACAAAAGCCACCCATTATATAAAAAGAGAGTAAAATCATCTAAAAAATATACAGCTCATGATGAAACTAATAAAGCTAAAGAAGGAGATACAGTAAGAATTAGAAGTACAAGACCATTATCTAAAACTAAAAGATATGAACTTGTTGAAGTTCTAATTGAAGCTGTAATTCTATAGGAGGTATTTTTATGGTACAACAAGAAACAAGATTAAAAGTAGCAGATAATACTGGGGCTAGAGAATTATTAGTAATTCGTGTACTTGGTGGATCAAAAAGAAAATATGGTAATATTGGGGACATCGTTGTAGGAACTGTAAAAAAAGCTATTCCTAATTCAGGATTAAAAAAAGGAAAAGTTGTAAAAGCTGTAATTGTTAGAAGTGTTAAAGGTGTTAAAAGAAAAGATGGATCTTTCATCAAATTTGATGACAATGCTTGTGTAATTATTAAAGATGACAAAACTCCAGTTGGAACTAGAGTTTTAGGACCTGTTGCTAGAGAATTAAGAGAAAAAGAATTTAATAAAATTGTTTCTTTAGCTCCAGAAGTTTTATAGGAGGTAACTAGATGAAAATAAAAGTTGGAGACAATGTAAAAATAATAGCTGGAAAAGACAAAGGTAAAACTGGTAATGTAACAAAAACCTTAAAAAAAGTTGACAAAGTTATTGTTGATGGCATAAACATTGTAAAAAAACACCAAAAACCTCAAAATGGTAATGATAATGGAGGAATAATTGAAATGTCAGCTCCTATTCATGTATCAAATGTAAAAAAAATAGATGATAAGAAAACTAATACAAAGAAAGCTTCTAAAAAAGAAGATAAGAAAGATGAGTAGGTGAGTATTATGAGTACATTAAAAGAATTATATAATAAAGAAATCATTAACTCATTAATGGGTGAACATAAGTATAAGACAGTAATGCAAGTTCCTCGTTTAGAAAAGATTGTAATTAACATGGGAATTGGAGAAGGTGCCCGTGAAGAAAAATTTATCGAAGCAGCACTAAAAGATTTAGAAATAATTACAGGACAAAAACCAGTTGTTACAAAAGCTCGTAAATCTATTGCGGGATTTAAATTAAGAGAAGGACAAACAATTGGAGTAAAAGTAACATTACGTAATGAAAATATGTATAATTTTATGGAAAAATTAATAAAAGTGGCATTACCACGTGTAAGAGATTTTCGAGGAATTTCTAATCATTCATTTGATGGACATGGGAATTATACTTTAGGAATTAAAGAACAATTAATCTTTCCAGAAATAGAATATGATAATGTTCTAAAAATAAGAGGAATGGACATCGTATTTGTTACAACAGCAGAATCAAATAAAGAAGCAGAAAGTTTATTAAGAGCATTTGGAATGCCCTTTAGAAATTAAGGAGTGAACATATGGCAAAAACAAGTTTAAAAGTAAAACAACAAAGAACACCAAAATTTAGCGTTCGTGCATACACTCGTTGCGAAAGATGTGGGCGACCACATGGCGTCTTACGTAAATATAAATTATGTCGTATATGTTTTAGAGAATTAGCGAATAAGGGTCAAATTCCTGGTGTTAAGAAATCAAGTTGGTAAGAAAGGAGGAATTTTAAATGGTACAAGATAAAATCGCAGATATGCTTACAAGAATACGTAATGCAAATGGTTTAAAATATGATACAGTTACTGTTATAGGAACTAAAATGACTTTAGGAATTGCTAAAATTCTTAAAAGTGAAGGATATATATCTGATTATAGTTATGAAAAAGATATTAAAGGTGATAAATTAACATTAACTTTAAAATATGGAGATAAAAAAGAAAGAGTAATTACAGGTCTTAAAAGAATTAGTAAATCAGGACTTCGTGTATATGCTGCCGCTGATGAAATTCCTCGTGTATTAAACGGGCTTGGTATTGCAATTATTTCTACAAGTAAAGGACTTATGACTGATAAAGAAGCAAGAAATAATAGACTTGGAGGTGAAGTACTTGCCTATATTTGGTAAGGAAAACATCTTATGAGTAGAATTGGTAATAGAAATTTAGTAATACCAGAAGGTATTACAGTTACAACGAATGAAGATTTAGTAACAGTAAAAGGTCCCAAAGGAGAATTATCATTAAAGATTTCTAGTTTAATTAATGTAGAAGTTGAAAATAATATTTTAAAAACTACAGTAAAAAAACTAACTCGTGAATCAAATATAATGCAAGGAACAACAAATTCTCTTATAAACAATATGTTAATTGGTGTATCAGAAGGCTTTAATAAAGGTTTAGAAGCGGTTGGTGTTGGATACAAATTCAATGTTCAAGGTACAAAAATAATTGTGAATGCTGGTTATTCACATCCTATTGAAGTAATCGTTCCAGATGGATTAAAAGCAGAGCTAATAAATAATACTGAAATAAATATAAGTGGAATAGATAAACAAAAAGTAACTGAATTTGCGGCTAATATTCGTAAAATTAGAGAACCTGAACCTTATAAAGGAAAAGGAATTCGTTATAAAAATGAATATGTTCGTCGTAAAGAAGGAAAGAAAGCAGCTTAATGGGAGGGATATGTAGATGATAAAAAAAGAATCAAGTAATGATATGCGTAAAAGAAGACATGCACGTATAAGAGCGTCATTAAGCGGAACTGCTGAATGTCCAAGACTAAACGTTTTTAGATCAAATAATGGAATATATGTTCAAGTAATCGATGATACTAAAGGAGTAACATTAACATGTTCATCATCGGTTGCATTAAAATTAAAAAATGGTGGTAATATTGAAGCAGCTACTGCTGTAGGAAAAGATATTGCAGAAAAATGTAACAAATTAAAAATTAAAAAGGTCGTTTTTGATAGAGGTGGAAATCTTTATCATGGTCGAGTAAAAGCATTAGCTACATCTGCTCGTGAAAACGGATTAGATTTCTAGGAGGTCATCATGCAAAAAAATAGTAAAGAAAAACAATTTAAAGATTCAAGAAAAAAACTTTTAGAAGAAAAAGTAATTTCTATTGGACGTGTAACAAAAGTTACAAAAGGAGGTAGACATTTCAGATTTTCAGCTACTGTGGTTGTTGGGAATCGTAAAGGTCTAGTTGGAATAGGAACTGGAAAAGCTAATGAAGTTCCAGCCGCAATAGCTAAAGCTAGTATGATGGCTAATAAAAATGTTACAAAAGTTGCAATTATCGATGGAAGAACAATTCCTCATGAAGCTATTGGAAAAGTTGGAAGAGCAAATGTTTTAATTAAACCTGCTGTAAAAGGTACTGGTGTTATCGCAGGTGGAGCAGCGCGTGCTGTATTAGAACTTGCTGGAATCAAAGATGTTATTTCAAAATCTTTAGGGTCTAATACTAAAATTAATGTCGCTAAAGCTACGTTAGAAGCATTAAAAAGTGAAAGAACTCCAGCGAAAATAGCAGCTCTTCGCGGTAAGAAAGTAGAGGAGTTATAATATGAAGTTAGAAAGTTTACCAAAAAGTAAAGAAACAAAAGCAAGAAAAATTGTTGGACGTGGAACTGGTACCGGAATGGGCAAAACTTCAACTCATGGTCAAAAAGGTCAAAAATCAAGAAGTGGTGCTAGCATTTCAGCTTGGTTTCAAGGGGGTCAATCTCCTTTATATAGAAGATTACCTAAAAGAGGTTTCAATAATAAAAGATTTGAAACTAAATATGCTTGCATAAATTTAAGTGATTTAAATAAATTTTTTCAAGATGGCGATGAAGTTACCCCAGAAATCTTAAAAGAAAGAGGAATTATAAAAAAACAATTAAGCGGAATAAAAGTTTTAGCAAATGGTAAATTAGAAAAAAAATTGACTGTTAAAGCAAATCGTTTTTCTAGTGCATCTGTTACTGCTATTGAAGCTGCTGGTGGTAAAACTGAGGTGATTTAGATGTTTCATTGGGTTGCAAAATTATTTGCAAGTGAAAACAAAGACTTAAGAAAAAGAATATACTTCACCCTTTTTGCTTTAGGAATATTTTGCCTAGGTTCAGGAATAACTATTCCGTGGGCAAGTGTTTTATATGAAGAATTAGGATTTTTAGAAATATTTAACTTAATGAGTGGTGGAGGACTTAAAAGTTTTTCAATATTTGCTTTAGGAGTTAGTCCCTATATAACTGCATCAATAATTACTCAATTACTTCAAATGGATATAATTCCTTACTTTAAAGAATTAAAGGAACAAGGATACGTTGGAAGACAAAAAATTCAAAAAATTAATCGATATTTAGCTATTATATTTGCTTTTGTTCAAGCATATGTAATATCAATATTTTATTTAAATACTAACGATGTTATGGTAATGATAAAAACATCTCTTGTTATGACAGCTGGTACTTCATTTTTATTATGGTTAGGAGATCAAATTACTAAAAAAGGTATAGGTAATGGATCATCTTTACTTATAATGGCTGGTATAATTCAAAGTATGCCGAGTATATTTACTGGTGCATTTCAAAGTTTTATTTCCTCTGGAACATATAATATGGGAATAGGAATATCCTTGTTTGCATTATTTATAATAATATACTTAGTTGTGTTAGTAGGAATAATTTGGGTAACGTTAGCTGAAAGAAGAATTCCAATTCAATATGCTAATCATACAACTAGTGCATATGGAGCTCAAAGTTCATTTTTACCAATAAAAATTAATAGTGCTGGAGTAATTCCTATCATATTTGCTTCAATAGTTCTTACTATTCCTTCAACAATAGCAGGATTAATAAAGAATAATGGAGCAACAGAATTCATTAATAAATATATAGTTTATACTACTCCAACGGGCTTTTTACTTTATGTAATATTAATAATGTTTTTTGGTTATGTATATACTTATATGATGATGAATCCAGAAGAAATGAGTAAAGATTTAAATAAACGTGGTGGATATATTCCAGGAGTAAGACCAGGTAATGATACCAGTAAATATATTAGTAATTCTATTGGAAAATTAACAATAGTTGGCTCAATATTTTTAGTAATATTATCTGGACTTCCAATTTTAATAGCCAATGTATCAAGTTTACCAAGTTCAGTTACAATAGGTGGAACTGGTATCTTAATCGTTGTTGGCGTTGCTATTGAAACTTATAAACAAATAGAAAGTGGATTAGTATCCAGAAGTTACAAAAAAAGGAGACGTACTAGATGAAAAACATCATCTTTATCGCTCCTCCTGCCGCTGGCAAAGGAACCATAAGTAAATATTTAGTTGATAACTTTAATTATATTCACATATCGACTGGAGAATTACTAAGAAAAGTTTCTAAAGAAGAAACAGAATTAGGCAAACACATTGCCTCTTTAATTAATAATGGTATATTCGTAAGCGATGAACTTGTTTTAGAAATAATTAAACAAGAATTACAAAAAATAAAAAATAAACCATTTATCTTAGATGGAATTCCAAGAAATATTGAACAAGCAGAATATATTGAACAAGTATTTAAAGAATTAAGTGTTGATAATTATATAGTTATTAACATGGAAATAAATGTAGAGGCTTTAAAGAAAAGAGCAACTGGTAGAAGATTATGTAATGATTGTAGATTAAGTTATAATGTTTATTTTGATAAGTATAAACCTCAAGAAGAAAATAAATGTAATAATTGTCATAAAGATTTAATTATTAGAAAAGATGATTCTTTAGAAGTTTTTGAAAGCAGATATCAAACATATATTAACATCACTCTACCAGTTATCAACTTTTATAAAAATAAAGGTATAATAAGTTCAATAAATGCAAATCAAGATAATTCAGAAATAATAAAAGAAATAACAAATATTATAATTGGTGAATTTAATGATTAATATCAAAAGTAGTCGTGAAATAGAACTTATGCGTTATGCAGGACATATTAATTATTTAACTCACGAAGAAATAAAAAAACATATAAAAGTAGGAGTTACTACAGAACAATTGGATAAAATAGCATATGATTTTATTACCAAAAATAATTGTGTTCCTTCATGCTTGAATTATGAAGGATATCCTAAAAGTATATGTGTTTCTATAAATGATGAAGTAGTTCATGGGATCCCAAGCAATAGAAAACTCAAAGAACATGACATTGTATCTATTGATCTTTGCGTAGGGTATAAAGGATATCATTCTGATGCCGCTAGAACTTATATTATTGGCGACGTTTCAAAAGAAGTAGAGGACTTAGTAAAAAATACTGAAAAAGCTTTATATCGAGGAATAAGTAAAGTAAAAAGTGGAGTAAAAATTGGTGACATTAGTCACGCAATTGAAGAGTTTGCCAAAAAAAAACAATTAAGTGTAGTTAAAGATTTAGTTGGTCATGGCATTGGGAGTAGTATTCATGAAGAACCAGATGTTCCAAATTTTGGAGAAGAAGGAAAAGGTATTATTTTAAAAGAAGGTATGACAATTGCTATTGAACCGATGTTAAATCTTGGTACTAAAGATGTTTGTTTAACTGATCAAGATGATTGGGTAATAGTAACAGAAGATGGACTACCATCAGCCCATTTTGAACATACTGTATTAGTAACAAAAGATGGATATGAAATTTTAACAGGAGAATAAAATATGGCGAAAAAAAATATACAAAATAAAAATAGAAGTACTGCTTCAAATAAAGGAACTCAAAATAAGAGTGATAAAATTGAAGTAGAAGGCAAAGTTATAGATGTTGTAAAAGGTATGAAATACATTGTTGAACTTTCAAATGGTCATACTGTAGAAGCCTACGTTTCTGGTAAAATGCGCGTTAATATGATACGTATTTTACCAGGTGATACAGTAACCATTGAACTATCGCCTTATGATTTAACACGTGGGCGTATAACATGGAACAAAAGATAATGGAGGTATAAAAAATGAAAGTAAGAGCATCAGTAAAGCCAATATGTAACAAATGTAAAAAAATTAAAAGAAAAGGAAAAGTAATGGTTATTTGTGAAAATAAAAAACACAAACAAACCCAAGGTAAATAGGAGGAAATATGGCAAGAATTAAAAATATTGAATTACCAAATGAAAAGCATGTTTGTATTGGATTAACAGCTATTTATGGTATAGGAAGAAATTTAGCATTAACTATTTGTGAATCTGCTAAAGTTGAGCCTACAAAAAAAATTAAAGATTTAACAGATAATGAAATTGCTGCATTACGTAAGGAAATTGATAATTATGATGTTGAAGGAGACTTACGTCGTGATACTCAAATGGCAATCAAAAATAAAATGGAAATTAATTGCTATCAAGGAATTAGACATAAAAAAGGATTACCTGTAAGAGGACAAAGAACTAGCAGAAATGCACGTACTCGTAAGGGTAAAGGAAAAGTAGTAGCAAATAAGAAAAAAGTAGGTAAATAGGAGGTAAAAATCATGGCATATAACAGAAGAAAAAGAAAAGTTAAAAAAAATATTCCAGAAGCTATTGTTCATATTCAATCAACTTACAATAATACAATAGTAACATTTGCAGATAAAGATGGAAATGTAATTTGTTGGGCATCATCAGGAACAATTGGATATAAAGGTTCAAAAAAGAAAACTCCATATGCGGGTGGAGTAGCAGCTGAAGCAGCAGCTAAAACAGCGATTGATCAAGGTGTTAAAATTGTTGATGTTGAAACAATGGGACTTGGTCCTGCACGTGAAAATGCAATTCGTGCTTTACAAGGAGCTGGTCTTGAAGTAAGAAGTATGGCTGATAAAACTCCAGTACCACATAATGGTTGTCGTCCACCAAAACGTCCTAGAAATTAGTTGGGGAAAGGAAGAATAGTATATGATTAAATTTGAGAAACCAGAATATAAAATAACAGAATATGCAGCAGATGCTCATTATGGGAAATTTGAATTAGAGCCACTTGAAAGAGGATTTGGAACAACAATAGGTAATGCTTTACGTAGAGTAATGTTATCAAGCTTACCAGGTTGTGCAATAACAAGCGTTAAAATAGAAGGCGTACTTCATGAATTTCAAAAAATAGAAGGTGTTTATGAAGATGTAACTAGTATTATTTTGGCTCTAAAAAGCGTAGTTTTAAAAAATCATACAGAAGAAGATAAAGTAATAAGAATTTCTAAATCAACACCAGGACCTGTACTTGCAGGAGAAATTGAATGCGATGCTGATTTAGAAATAGTTAATAAAGATTTAGTAATTTGTAATTTAGTTGAAGGTGGAAAAATTGATATGGAAATGACTGTATCAAATGGTAAAGGTTATGTCGATGCTAAAGAAAACCAAGCTAAATTTGATAGCAAAAAAGTAGGAGTAATAGCAATTGACTCTCTGTATTCACCAGTAGAAAAAGTTGCTTTCGAAACTGAAAATGCTCGTGTAGGACATAATGAAAACTACGATAAATTAATAATGCATATAAACACTAATGGTAGTATTACTCCAGAAGAATGTATGGCTCTATCAGCTAAAATATTAATTGAACATTTTAATATTATCGCAGATTTAAACTCTATTAGTGATATTTCAGGACTAATGGCAGAAAAGAAAGTTGATACTATTACAAAAACTTTAGAAACTCCAATTGAAGAAATAGAATTTTCTGTAAGAGCATATAACTGTTTAAAAAGAGCTGGAATTCATACTGTTCAAGATCTTATATCTAAAAGAGAAATAGAAGTTACAAAAATTCGAAATTTAGGTAAAAAATCACTCAAAGAAGTATTGGATAAAGTTGTCGAAATGGGACTTAAGTTCCGAGATTAAGGAGGTAATTGTATGGCATATAGAAAAATTGGTAGAGAAACAAGACAAAGACATAGTGTTTTTGCAGGACTTACTGTTGATGTTATTATGAATGAAGGAATTACAACAACTGAAGCAAAGGCAAAAGAAGTAAGAAAATTTGTAGATAAGATGATTACATACGGTAAACGCGGTACTTTAGTATCTCGTCGTAAAGCTCTAGCTTTTGTTTATAACAATAAAGAATGTGTTGATAAAGTTTTTAATGAACTTGCTCATCGTTATGAAACACGTAATGGGGGATATACAAGAATTATTAAATTAAAAGAAAGAGTTGGCGATGATGCGTTAACTGTAAGAATAGAGTTAGTTTAAATTTAAACTAATTTTTTTATGTAAGGAGTATAATTATGAGTGAAAAATTAAAATTAAAATATCGTAAATTGTGTCAAAATATAGACTTTTTTTATGAAACTATAGATGAATTTAATTCTTTAATGTTAACTAATTCTACAATATCTAAAGAAACAAAACTACGAATAATAATTAAAATAAAAGAAAAAGAACCTTTGTTATATCAAGCAATGTTAGAGGATATAAATGCCAGCAATTTATAAAAAATATTATGTAGAATTAGAAAGAATATGTTTCGAAAAAAATTACAATGCAGAATTAAAACAATTATTAAAAAAATGGCTGTTTGAACTAATCATATATTATAATCCCAATTTAGATATTTTTAATCAAGTTTCATTAGAAGAATATATAAAAAAGAAATTACAGATTTTAGAAAAAGTTCGCCATTTAACTCTATTTAATGTTGAAGAAGTATTAAAAGATAAATCTAATTATTTTTATAATCAAATAGAGCAAGCATCAGTTTATCCAATTAAAAACAATAAAAAGAATTTTCTATTAAAAAAAATAAAAAATAAATATGTTATTGATTCAAATGGTGATTATTTTTTCGACTGTATTGGTGCTTGTTGGTGTTTAGGATATGAGATTCAATTATTAAAAGAAAAAGAAGAAGAATTAACTGTAACTTTTCATCATGAATTAACTCACCTTGAACAAGACTTAGTAGGATTTTATTATCCTAGTATTTATCCATATTCAACTAATATGCGTAAAATGTTTCGTGAAGGAAATGCTGTATATCATGAAAGACTATTTAAAGGACAAATACATTCACCATTTGTTTTTTGGGATGCATTACATATTCAAAATTACAAATATGAATTTTATTATCAAATATACATGTTATTATCAATTTCTTTACCTAAAAATATGTTTGACAGTTTTTGCCAAGGTAAATTTAACGTTGCTTATCTACCAGAATCTCAAAAAGATTTTTTTTCAGAGATATTTTCTCTTGCCACAATTTTATTAATTAAAAGCATTCCTGAAAATAATTTGAAAACTATAAAAGATTCTCTTAACTGTTCTTATCAAGATTGTTTATTAAAACTAGAAAGCTATAGCTCTTATAAATCTGAAATAGAACAAGAAAAAAAATATCAAAAACAATTAATAAAGATGAAAGAAATATTACAAAACCCTAAGTTGTTAGAAAAAGAATATTTAAGAGAATATAAAGAAGCTAAAGAACGTATATTTAAAGAAGCATCTTTAGAAACTCAAAAAAAATTATTGTTTGAGCTAGAACAAAATGCTACTGTTGAAGAATATGAAAAATTATTAAAACATCAAATATATTCAACTAAGAAATCAATTGAAGCTTATCAGAAAAAAATTAATGAAAGTGAATTTGTTGAAGAATACAAACATAAAAATTACCAGTTTGGAATAAGTCTATATCAAATTATTCAAAAATATTTAGAAAAAGACTTAAGTATAAATGATATATTTCAAGATTTAGTAAAAAAAGTAGAAACTTTTTTAATTCAAGAAAAAAGTGAAGAAATAAAAATTTTATTTGTTCAATCAATAAAAGCCGTTTCTTATGAAGACGAAATGAATATAAAATATTAGTATTCTTTTTTATTGCTTCTCATAATAAAAAAGGTTAAAATAAATTAAAGAGGTGATCTTTATGGGTGCAGTATATGACCAAATAAAAAAGTTTAAGAAAAAATATAAAAATACTGTAATGTGGCGTGTCAAAAAACACAGTAAAGTAATTGAGCGCCATTTAAATCCTGGAGAAGAAGTATTATATGCTTTTGCAGGGCAATTAAATGATAATCCTTTAAACTCATATTGTACAGCTGCAATTGCACTTACAACAAAGCGAATTATGATTGGTCAAAAAAATATACTATTTGGATATTCTTTAAATACAATAACTCCTGACTTATTCAATGATATGCAAGTTAATTCTGGAATATTTTTTGGTAAAATAACAATAGACACTGCAAAAGAATTAGTTATTATTACAAATCTATCGAAAAAAAGTTTGCCAGAAATAGAAACTAATATTAGTGAATACATGTTAAAGGAAAAACAAAAGTATGTTCAAGATGAAAAAACTAAAATATAAAAAAACTATAATAATAATTTTCTTATTCTTTATATTTTTAATTTTATTATATTTTTTCCGTAGTAAAAATTATACTATAAATTATAATTTTGAATCTTATGAAATATCAGAAAGTTATGACAAAAAAAATAATCTCTATCAATTTTTAATAAATGTTGATAATAATAATTATATAGTTAAAATTGAGCATAAATACATTTATAAAAAAAAGCTTATTAATGAAATAGAAATAAAAAAAGATGATAATACAGTTTGTATTATACCCCAAAGTAAAAAAATTAATTTTTATCCTTTATGCATTCAAAATAACGAATTAATTAGTTATCATCAAATTAATAATAAAGAATTAATTCCCAAAAAATATTATCATGAAATAAAACCACTTAATAATGAATATAATAAAATTAACATAAATTATTTAAATGATAAAAAGTATTTTATTTGGAATTATAAAGGATTTTACGTAATTAATAATAAAAATAAAAAAACTATAAATATTTTTGAGGATGATATATACAGTATTCCAATTGCTTATAAAAGTGAAAAAAATATATTAATTGCTGACTATAGTAGTAAATATAAATTTAATAAATTTTACATAATACAAGCTAAAAATAATAAAATAAAGGAAATCATAACAAATAAAGAGTTATCTTTTGAATCATATATTTTAGGAAAATTTAAAGATAAAATATATATGATGGACAAAAAAAACAAAAAAGAATATGAAATTAATACTAAAAAACTTACTATTAATGACATAACTAAAAACAACAAAGGTAAAGTTTTTAATAATGGTACATGGGAAGACATAAGTACAACAAAACTAAGTAATCAGGAATATAGCTTTACTAATCCAAATTTATTTGATTATAAAATTATAAATAATCGTTTATATTTAATGGACGGTGAATATAAAACTTTAGTTAGCAACTTTGAAATTAAAGATATTATCGACATTCATAAAGATACAGTATACTATTTAGTAGATGATAAGTTATATACTTTTAATCCATTAGATGGTGAGATTTTAATAATGACTTATTTTGAATGGAATTTCAATTATAAAAATATGATTTATATTTTTTAACACAAAAAAATCTTAGGCATACTTTATTACTAGGAGTGATAATATGTTCGATAGATATTCTTTGAAAAAAGGTGAAAATATAGAAAGTATAGCTAAAATGTTTAATACAAATGTAGAAATTTTAAAAGATATAAATAACATATATTTAGATGATCAATTAAGAGCTGGATCAGATATAATAGTTCCTAAAAATAAAGACCAATACTTTAATTATTATGTTATTGAACAAGGTGATAGTCTTTATAAAATAGCAAGAAAATATAATATAAATCCTGAATTATTAGCAAGTATGAATGGTTTAGATTCAGATGATTATATTTACCCTAATCAAGAAATATTAATTCCTAAAAGTGGATATAGTTATTATATAACTAAAGAAGGCGATACAATAGATACAGTCTCTGATATATTTAAAACAAATAAAAATGAACTTCTAAACAATAATCCTATAATTTATTTACTATCAGGACAAATAATAGTTAAGAAAAATAAATAAAATATGACTTTGCATCATATTTTTTTTGTGTTACAATCTTAAATGAAAGAGGGAGAGATTAATGATACTAAAAAAACCCTATGCTTTTCTAATTAAACACTTTCGTATAATTCATTTATTACTTTTATTACCAATTGGGTATCTTATTAATAAAACGTATAAAGTAGTTACTTTTTTTAGATCATATGTAACAAATAGTTATTCCACAACTATTGTAAATATTGCTGGAGAACATATTAATGTTTTCATGTATCTTTCAGTCATTTTAATATTAAGTGCTGTAATAGCAATTTATTATTTAATGCGTCAAAAAGACAAATCAACTAAATTATATTTTTTTACTTTAATATACTATATTACTTTATTTGTTTTAATTGGAATTGCTCACAGTATTTTAAGTGGAATGGAAACAGACCTAATAACTGCTCAAACTGCAAGAGCATACAGAGATATATCATTTATTGTTTGTCTGCCCCAATACTTCTTTTTTATATATGTTTTAATAAGAGGAATTGGTTTTGATATAAAGCAATTTAATTTTGCTAATGATTTAAAGGATTTAGAAATAACAGATATTGATTCTGAAGAATTTGAATTCTTGGTTAATGTTGAAGGGTACAAAGTTAAAAGAACTGCTAGAAGATTTATTCGTGAATTTACTTATTACATTAAAGAAAATATATTTATTTTTAGTTGTATTCTGGTTGTAATAATTATTACTATTGGAACGATGCTTTATATGCATTTTGAAGTCTATAATAAAACTTATCATGTTACAGATAAAATGACTCATAATTTTTTTAACATCGAAATAAAAGATAGTATGCTTACTCAGATGAGCTATGATGGTAATATCATAAATAAAGATAAATATTATTTAGTATTAAAATTATTTATTGAAAATCATTCCACAACTAGTTATGACTTTGATCATACTAACTTTAGGTTAGTTGTTAATAATAAAAATATTTATCCTACTATAGATAGAGGAGAATACTTTATTGATTATGCTAAACCCTATAATAATGAAAAAATAAAAAAGGAAAGTTCTAATACTTATGCCTTGGTTTATGAATTAGATAAAACAGAACTTCAAAATAAATATGAAATAAAGATTTTAGAAAGTTTAGAATATAAAGTTGGAGATATAACTCCTAAATATAAAATTATAGAATTAAAACCATCTAAAATAATGAATATAGAAGATTTAGACACTTATGAAATGGGCAAAACAATTAATTTAAAAAATACTGCAGTAGGATATACAACTTTTAAAGTTAATAATTATCAATTAACTAATAGTTATATATATGATTATAATCAATGTTATAGTGAAAATAAATGTACAACCTTAAAAGATATGATTACTACTGATAAATTAGGCATTATTGAAAAAACTACTCTTTTAGTATTAGATATTGACTATAATTTAGATAAAACAACTATTTATTCTAATAATATAAGATCAGATAATAAATTTTTTGATAATTTTTTATCTATTGAATATAAAAATGCTGAAACTACTAAAATACTTAGCTTAAAAAATCGAACTACTGATAAATTAAAAAATAAGTTAGTTTTTGAATTACGAGACGAAGTTAATAAAGCAGATAGTATAAATCTTTTAGTAACTATTAGAAATCAAAGATATCGAATTAAATTAAAATAAGAATAAATATTAATTTATGATCATATAATATTTTGACAAATAGATAGTTTTATATTAAAATATTAATCAAGAAAAATTTATATTTTATATTATAAGTTTTTCTGATATGGGTCTATAGCCAAGTGGTAAGGCGTGGGACTGCAACTCCCTGATCGTTGGTTCAAATCCGACTAGGCCCTCCATTGGGAAATCTGTCTGAACTTTTAATAGTTTAGACTTAAATATAAAAGTATCAATTTCTATAAGAAGTTGATACTTTTTTAGTGTTTAAATTTAGAGAATATAGGATTTAATGATTAATATTACTACAAAAGTATTAGAAATTGAGCAAGAGTCAAAAAATAAAATCGAATTTATATGTGATTTTTTGTAATACAAAATCTATTATTATTAATGGGAATATTTACAATATTACTAGAACGAATTTAATATCAAAAAAGTTAAAATTAAAAGATTTAGGCGCTTTTAAAAACAACTAAAATAAAAAATAAGTATTTGTATAGTTTCTATTAAAACAGTCTTTAAATAGGAAAATTTAGTAATTATGTTTTGATTTTGACTATAAACTTTTTATCATCAAAAAACAATAAAAGAGGTTTTATGTTTTTAGGAGATAGTATAACAAATCTGAAATAACAACTGGTATATTAATAAGGGGGGGGCCAATACTATAAAATCAAGTTAAGGTTCTTTGTTAACTCTTTTTTGATAAGTAATAAGAAAGTGAAATAAGGAATTCAAAAAATTTAATTATTAATATGAAATAAAATATAATGATTCAAAATAAAAAAATAATTATCTATTTTATCACTTAAATATAACAACTAAAAACTTCCAGAGTTTATTCAATACTTAATTAGTAGATTTTTTAATTGTAATAATATTAATATTATTATTAAGTTTTTTCAAACAACAATGTGATCTAGAAGTTAAAAAAAATACAAAAAAGAATTTATCGAAACATTAATACATATTAATGCCTTGCAAAATTTTAAAAATTAAATTTTATTTAACTGCACTACAATCTTGTTAGGAGAAAGTTTACAAAAAGTCATTTTCATGTTATTATAAAAATACGAAGAAATTAACATAAATTAAAAATATAATAGTCAATATTTCATCGTTAAGTGTTATCATAAAGATAATATATATATTTAAACTCTTAATAGTTTAGAACTTATATATAGAAGAATATTAAAACTTGTATTTTATGAAGCACAAATAGTAATTCAAGAAGAAGAGGTTATTATGGAATTAATAGATGAAAAAAATAATGCACCAGGTTGGGATGCAATTACAGAAGAATGTGAGAGATCATATCCTAATCAAAAGAGTCCAAAACATTACGGAACATTAATAGATTATCAACTTGGAGGCAATGATCCACTTCAAGGTATAAGTGTTTATAATGGTGGCGATTATTGGCATTTTGTAACTTATGGATTATCAGAATTGTATGATAAAGAATCTGATATAAAAGAAATAAGTGGATATGGTATGGAATTTACTTTTAAATTAAAAAAAGATAGTTACGAAAACGAAGAAAATGAAATAAGATGTGTTTGCAATATTTTGCAGTCTATTGCTAGAATTACTTTTACAAAAGGAGAACGCTTTAATGTATATGAAAGTTTATATACAGGACAAACTGAAGGAATAGATTATAACAGAAAATCCAATATCACAGGTTTTATTACTATACCTGATGATAAATTTAATGAAATAGATACCCCAAATGGTAAAGTAAGCTTTGTTGAATTTGTAGGAGTAACTGATAGCGAATTAAAAGCCATTCGAAACAAGGAAATTAGAGTAAAAGAATTATACGAAAAAATTGGAAGCGATGTAACAAATTACAATAGAGCTTCAGTTATATAAACTATAAAATACTTGCTGTTCATTGTAAAAAAACAAACTTTTATAGTTTGGTTTTTTATGCTAAGTACTATATTTATTAAAAATAGAATGATTGAAAAAATTAGATTAACTTTAAAATGAACTGAACCACAAAAATTGGACAGTTTATAAATAGTTTCTAATTAGAGGATTGTAACCTATAATTTATAGAAGACAATCCTGTTAATTTCTCTTTAATTGTATAATAATTAATATGGTCATCTATTGCTAAAATTAATTCATCTATATTTTTATATTTATCTCATAGTAATAAAACATTTTAATTTTAAGAAGTCTAGTTTGTTCAAGAAACGGGGTTTATATTAAAGAATAAGTTATCCTCGTTTATAATACTATAATATCTAATCTTGAGATTTAATACCTATGAATTTTCCCTCTCTAAACCCTGTACATATTCCATATTCTTCATCATATTTACACTCTCCTAAAAAGATATTTCTGGAGAATTAACATTCTCACTTTTAGTAACATTTATCGCTATTGCATCTATGTCTATTTCATTAGGAACATCTTCTATTAAAATTCTTTTTTCCCTCCACTTTGCATACTTATTATTACAATATTATAATATTTGTTGTTTATATTCATCGATTTTTATATTTTTTAAAAATTTTAACTAAAAATCTATTGCATTAATGAAATGAATTTGATAATATTTTTATTGTAAGGAGGATATGAAAGATGGAAAAGAAAAATACTATATTGTTAACAGTTATCGCAATCGCAACATTATTAGTTGCAGTAGTAGGTGCTACATTTGCTTATTTTACAGCGCAAGTAACTCCAGTTGATAATGAAGCAACTCGTACTACTACTGTTAAAACATATGTGTTGCCAAGTGCTAAAATGACTATGGGTGATACTATAACTAGTGCTGATTTATATCCAGGAGGAAAAATAGTAAGAAGTTTAACAATTAAAGGTGAATGTACTACTGATGAATGTCAAGAAATAAGTGCAACTATTGAAGTAACAGCAAATAAAATTTCTGCATTTAAAAATGAAGCAGGAGTTCAAGATATTGAATGGAAACTTTATAAATCTAATGGTACTACAATAGCTGCTTGTACAAATACTCCAAATGTAAGTGCAGATGGTAAATATACTTCAACAGCAACTTGTACTGGTTTAGATGCTTATGCAAGTGAAACACCTGTATTAACTAGCCAAACTGATGGAACAAAAACTCAAGATATTACTGTAGATGCAAATACTAATGATACATATTATCTTGTACTTGAATATAAAGATAATGGTGATCAAAACTCACAACAAGGACAAGATTTTAATGTAGTAATGGATTTTTATGCAACGGGTACTAAAAATACAACAGGAGATTAATTTAAAAATATCTGCCTAACAAAGGTAGATTTTTTTTTATTGCTCTAATTTATTCCATATGCTATACTATTTTATAGTAAGGAGAATCGTTGTATGGATAAAAAGGATAAACATAATGATTTTCAAGAGCAATTTGAAGTTCTGAAAAAAGAAGAGGAAGAAGAAAAAAGTAAAAAAAGATTTTTAATAATACTTTTTTGGTTTGTACTAGTATTAATTTTAGCTTTTAGTGCAACATATTCTTATTTTAGAATATATGGAAATAGTAGCAAATTAAATATTGATACAGATGGAGATGGAATACCTGACTTAAACGTTGATTTAGATGGAGATGGGGTATGTGATTTAAACTGTGATACAAATGGAGATGGAATACCTGATATAAATATTGGTTATGGAAAAAATCAAGTTCCACTATTTAATATTGATATAGATGGAGATGGAAAGCCCGATATAAACCTAATGAATCAAGATTTAGATGGAGATGGGGTATGTGATTTAAATTGTGATACTAATAAAGATGGTAAACCAGACATAAATGTTGATATGGATGGAAATGGAAGGCCTGATATAAATATTGATACAAATGGAGATGGAAAGCCCGATATAAACATCGATACAAATGGAGATGGTAAAGCTAATTTAAATATTGATACAGATGGAGATAATAAACCCGATGTCAATGTTGATACAAATGGAGATGGCAAACCCGATATAAATATTGATTATAATGGAGACAATAAACCTGATTTTAATATTGATACAGATGGAGATGGCAAACCCGATAAAGATTTAATAAATCAAGATACAAATGGAGATGGGGTATGTGATTTAAACTGTGATACAAATGGAGATGGGATTCCCGATATAAATATTGACATAAATAAAGATGGTAACCCCGATATAAATATTGATACAAATGGAGATGGAAAGCCAGACATAAATATTGATATAAATGGAGATGGAAAGCCCGATATAAACATCGATACAAATGGAGATGGCAAACCTGATTTTAATATTGATACAGATGGAGATGGAAAGCCTGATAAAAACTTAACCAACCAAGATACAAATGGAGATGGTAAATGCGATTTAAATTGTGATACAAATAATGATAACAAGCCTGATATAAATATTGATATAGATGGAGATGGCAAACCCGATATAAATATCGATACAAATGGAGATGGCAAACCCGATATAAATATCGATGTAAATGGAGATGGCAAACCCGATATAAATATTGATACAAATGGAGACGGTAAACCCGATAAAAATATCATAAATCAAGATACAAATGGAGACGGAATATGTGATTTAAACTGTGATATTAATGGGGATGGTAAACCCGATATAAATATTGATACAAATGGAGATGGAAAGCCCGATATAAATATCGATACAAATAATGATGGTAAATGTGATTTAAATTGTGATACAAATGGAGATGGCAAACCCGATATAAATATTGATACAAATAATGATGGTAAATGTGATTTAAATTGTGATACCAACAAAGATGGAAAGCCCGATATAAATATTGATATTAATGGAGATGGTAAACCTGATATTAACATTGATACAAATGGAGATGGCAAACCCGATAAAAATTTAACCAATCAAGATACAAATAATGATGGTAAATGTGATTTAAACTGCGATACAAATGGAGATGGTATTCCGGACACAAATATTGATATAGATGGAGATGGTAAACCAGATATAAATATTACGGACAAACCAGGTAATAATCAGAATATAAATATTGATACAAATGGAGATGGAATATGTGATTTAAATTGTGATACAGATGGAGATGGTATTCCAGATAAATTTATTGATAGCAATGGAGATGGAGTCTGTGATGTCAATTGTGAAAAAGATCCTATTATCGATATAAAACCAGGAGAAGATGATAAAGGTATACTTTTAGTTACATACAAAAAAGATATAAATGCAATAGGCATTAAGCCAGGTTGGAAAAGTATTCAAAGATTTACAGTAGAAAATCAAACTAATCAAGCTTTAACATATAATATTGTTTGGAAAGATGTATTAAATGAATTATCTATAGATAAGACCTTAACTTATAAAATAATTAAAGACGGCATCTTAGATAGTGATGAAATACCAGTACCAAAATCAAATGGTAATATGTTATCTAATATAACAATTCCTCCTCATACTACATTCTTGTATGAAATAGAATTTAGTTTTAATGATTTACCTAATATAAATCAAAATGCTGATCAAGGAAAAAGCTTTAGTGCTGCTCTAGAAGTAGAATTGGTTAAATAATTAAAAGAATTAAATAAAAAGAAAATGCACAATATGTTTAATTTAATATTAAAATTTCTTTATCATGAGATATTTATAAGTTTGAAATTATAAATATCTTTTATTTTATTAAAAATCTTTAATTACGTATTGCTAAGAGAATCTTTAAATAAATCACTTATTTTTAATAATAATTTTATTAAGAAGTATATGATTACTATATTTCAAAACTTAAGGTGCATTATTGTGTACTCTCAAATTTATCTTGTATTTTTATATATCATGATTTATAATAAAATAGAATAGAAAGGGCTATCTATATGAAAAAAAATTATAGTGGATTAAAAGGTATATTAAAATTCATTACAACAATTATATCATGGACAGCCCTTATAATACTGATTATTTTAGCATTGTTTTTTGCATATTATATGACAGGAAACAGATTGGCCGAAAAAAATGGTGGCAAATTCGAACCCATTGTATCGTTATATACGATTATAAGTCCTAGTATGACACCAAACATAAATGTTGGAGATGTTGTAGTTGCTAAGAAGATAAATAGTCCTCAAGACATAAAAGTAGGAGATATTATAACATTTATATCTACCAGTTCTATATCTCGAGGAATGACAATAACCCATCGTGTAACAGAAATAAATCAAACATCTAATGGTTTTCATTATACAACAAAAGGAGACAATAACTTAAGCCCAGATAGTTCTCCAGCAGAATATGATAATATTATTGGAAAAGTAGTATTTCGTGTCCCACAGTTAGGAAAAGTCCAAAATTTAGTAGCCAACCAAGGAGGTTGGTTAGTAATCGTTATAATTCCTGCTTTATTTATAATAATTAGTGATATATTAAAAGTATTTAAATTATTAAAAGTAAAAAATAAAGTTGAAAAAATAGATAAAAAAGAAAAACTTAAGAAAAAAATAAAAATGAAGCGTGAAGAAAAACGTAAAGAAATAATAAAAAAACGTTTAAACATTGAAAAAAATATCAATGAGCCTGATCCAATAAAAACCAATAAAACTGTAAAAGTTATTGAAGTTAAAGAAAATAATAAAAATACAAAAGTTATCAAAATAGATAAAAATAAACACAAAGTAAATAATAAACAAAAAAAATCTAAAAAGAACAAAAAGGCAAGAAATACCAAACATTAATATTGTAAAAAACTAGCATTTTTGTTATTATAATAGTATGGTGATAATATGAACTATAAGAAAATTTTTAAAAGGGAGACTAGAGTAGTTGCATACGTCGTTATTTGTTTGACATTAATAGTAATTGGAACAAGTTATGCCCTTTTTCTTAAAGTAGGAAGTAATTCAGCAAATCAAGTAGTCAATGCTGGAAGTCTAGAAATTACATATGGACAAGGTAGTACAATAACAGTTGATGAAAATGCAGATAGTAATTGTTTAATGCCTCAATCAGATGAATCGGGAGCAGGTAGTGGTGGTTGTAATTTCACTTTTAGTATTACTAATATAGGAACTTTACCATCAGATTATAATTTAATTATTTACAATGATCCAAGTGCTCCAAGTGGAGTAGAATTAGTAGATCATTCAAATATTAAATATTCATTAACTAAAAAATACACTAAAGAGCCAGCTAATGATACTACAATTGGAACTGGAACAACTTTAAGTAGTTTAAATAACTATTCTACTGGCAAAAAACATTTAGAACAATCTAGTATTAAAGTTGGAGAAACCATAACTTTTAATTTAAAGATATGGATTAAAGAAGATGCAGACGAAAGTATAATTGGTCAAGGCGTTTATCTAAAGCTAGATGCGGAAGGAAAAGTTCAGGAAGGAACACCTCAAACATAATAGAAACATTAATAAGTTGTTTTAAAAAATAAAAGTTTATTAAATAATATGTTATAATAATTTCAGGTGGTAGTAGTGTTTTATGTAAAATACAAAGAATTAACAAGAGATTTTAATTTTTCAGAATATTTAAAAAAGTCTGATTTACCTGGATATATTAATCATTATATTTTAGAAGATGAGCAAATTTTATCAGCATATAAAACAGAAAGAGACCATGGAGTTTTTACGGATAAAAAGATAGTTTTATTTGATAATTATAGTAAACAAAAAATAAAAAAGCAGATTATTACTATTTTTTATTCATCTATATCTACAATATCAGTAACATTTGAAATCGACAGAGCTGAAATTAATATACTTTTAGATAGTGGATATCCTATTCACTTAAATTTTATAGATGTTAAACCAGAAGACAAGGTTCGTCTTCGTCTATTATATACTTGTATAAGTAGAGTCGTAAGTGGTCGAACTCCCTTAAAAAAAGATGTTGAAAGATTATGGAATGATGAAGTTAATTTTAAATAAGCAAGGTTAAATAACCTTGTTTTTAATTATATTGAATGTTAAAATACTAACAAAAAGGAGTGAAGAATGTCTGGTAAAAGAGATAATTATCTAAGTTGGGAAGAATATTTTATGGGAATAGCCATTCTTTCTTCCTTAAGAAGTAAAGATCCTCATAATCAAGTTGGGGCATGTATAGTTAAGGAAATAAATAACAAAATATTATCTATTGGGTATAATGGTTTAACAATTGGAATGAATGATGATGAATTTGATTGGTTATCAACAGGAGAAGAAACAGGGGTTTTAAAAAACATAAAAGATTATTATGTAGTTCATGCTGAACGCAATGCAATTTTAAATTATTGTGGTGATACTAAAGATTTGAATGGTTCAACTTTATATATTACCTGGTTTCCTTGTACTGAATGTACTAAAGAAATTATTCAGGTTGGAATAAAAAAAGTAGTTTATTTAAGAATGTATTCAAAATTAGAATTAGTAGAAATAAGTAAATATATGTTAAAAAAAGCTGGAGTAAAAATTATTCATTATAATAATAAAAAAATAACCAAAAAAGAAATGGATATATCTTCTTTAAAAATTCAAGAAATATTAAAGAAAATATAAAATAATAATCTATTATTTTAAAATAAGATAGAAGAATGGCCAAAATATTTGAATTAGTATCAAAATTTACCCAAAATTATAATCAATAAATTAGTTAAGAAAATTTAAATCTATTTAATATTAGAGGAACAAATGAAAACTTGCGGTAAATGAAATTGTATATTAATTATTGTAAATAAAAGAAAATTATGGAATATGTTATATATTTCATTTTTTGAATTTGCTATAATATGTTTATAAGGAATGTTAAAAATGCCAGAAAAATGTAAATTAAAATATCTTAAAATTTGTGATAATGAAGATTTAGTATATGAAGTGATTGATAAATGGAATTTATTTTTAAATCAAAATATTTTTGTGTCTAAAGAAGAAAAACTAAAAAAAATTGAGGAAATTAAAAATAAAGATTTTAAATTATATCAAGCAATGAAGGAGGATATAAATGCCAGATTATACTGAATCTCTCCAACAATTTGTAGAATTAGAAAGAATATGTGTAGAAAAAAATTGGGATAATAAAACTATTAAAGTTTTAAGACAATGGTTTTTATTTATTCTAAAATTTTATAAACCTAATACTAATATCTTATATCATTTTAGTGTTAATGAATATATAAAGTATAATTTTGAAAAATTAAAGCAATCCAAAGATATAAAAATATTGGAATTAAAAGAAATTCTTGTAAATCCTCAGTGTTCATTGTATAAATGTATTCAAAAAATACCTATTAATACAAATGAATTAACAACACGATTCTCAAAAAAAGAAAAAAGCTTTATTCTAGATGAAAATGGTGAATACTATTTATCAGCATCAGGTGTGTGTCATTGTGGTGAAACAATTGAATTGATAGACGAACCGGGATTAGCTCATGTATTACAACATGAATTACAGCATATTAATCAAAATTATGTTTATCCAAGTGAATTTCCATTTGCAAATGATATGTTACAAATGCTAAATGAAGGCGAAAGCGAATATCATTATCATCTTTTAGACATGGTTTTAAATTTTTTTCCTATAGAAGAAAAGAATTCCTATTATATTTACTATCTTGTATATACTTTATTAATGCTTGTTCTTCCAAAAGAAATATGTGATTCCTGGAATAAAGTACATGATATGTACTCTAATCCTTACATTTTTTCAGATATTTTTAAAGATATAACTCATGTAGAAGAAAATAGAAATAATTTTTCCAATATATTTTCTTTAGCAACACTCATTGTAGCTTCTTGTAACTCTGAACATACCCAAGAAATATTTAATACTTCAATTGAAACATGTATAAAACGCTGTTCAAAAAAAGTAGAAAGATGGGATCAAACAATTCAGTTTGTGTTAGAAGAAGACAGAAAAAATAATTTAAAAGGGTTGCAATCTCACATTGAAGCAGTAAATAAAAGAATAAATATATTACAGCAACCTAATTTATTACAAGAAAAATATCTAGAGATTGTTTCAGACGAAAAAGAGTTTATAGCAAATGAACCAAAAGAAATACAAGAAAAATTATTTTCTGAATTAAAACTATTTACGATAGAAAAATTTAAATTTATTTTAAAAGAAGATATAAAAGAAGGCGAAAAAAGTATTCAAAAATATCAAAATAAAAAAGATCAGACGCCCCAAGAAATTTTAGGAGAAGAAGATTATAAACGATATCATTATTATCGATTTGGAATGGAATTAAGCCATATTAAACCAAGAATTAACATTTTCAGAACTATTTGAACAATTTCTAGAAACAATTGAAAGTTATTTAATTGAAAGAAAAGATTCAGCGTTAGATGAAAAACTTTCTTTTATTGATAAAATAAGAAAAAATGGCTTAAGAAATTCAAAAAAAGTTTAGAATTGTATGCAAAAAGATATAAAAAGACGAAAAAAATTGTACAATAAAGCCTAACCCTGCTGTAAATATTCAAATGAGATTATAGATAGGGATATTGATTATTTATTTAAGAGTTAAAGTTTTAGAAAGATTTTATAATTAGTATAATTTGTTATTCTTCTAGATTAAAGATAATTTTAAATTATATTGATTGTTAAACCAAAGAAAAAATACACGAATATCTAACCGATAATAGAAGATAGACACAAATTTAATGATTAGTAGATATTTATAATAAGAACGAAAAAGTTAAAAATAAAGCAAGGAAAATATAGAGCGTTTCCTTGTTTTGCTTTAAAATAAGTGTTAGAATATATCATTATAAATTGACTGTAACATTTAGTAAATTTGTAACCGATATTCATGTTCAAACACAAAAATTAAGATTTTTTGAATTTAGAACAAGAATTTCATAGTTGATAGTAATCACAATAAGGAGGAAAATATGTTTAAATTGGTATCAAAATATAAACCAAGCGGTGACCAACCACAGGCAATTGATAAACTGGTAAGAGGGATTGAAAATGGCAAAAAAGAGCAGGTTTTACTAGGAGCAACAGGTACAGGAAAAACATTCACTATTGCTAATGTAATTTCTAAAGTAAATAAACCTACTCTTATTCTTGCCCATAATAAAACTCTAGCAGGGCAGCTTTATAACGAAATGCGTGAATTATTTCCAAATAATCATGTAGAGTATTTTGTTAGTTACTACGATTATTATCAACCAGAGGCCTATGTTCCATCAAGTGATACCTATATCGAAAAAGATTCCTCTATCAATGATGAAATAGATGAACTACGTCATGCGGCTACGTCTTCTTTAATTAATTATCCAGATACTATTGTTGTATCTAGTGTATCATGTATATATGGAATAGGAGAAAAAGAAGAATATATAAATAAAATGTTAATATTAACCGTTGGGGATTCAATAAAACGAAATGATATAATAAACAAACTTATCGATATGACTTATGAACGGAGCGATATTGATTTTCATCGTGGAACTTTTAGAGTAAGAGGAGATATCATTGATATCATTTCAGTAAATGAACATGCCAATGGAATTCGTATTGAACTATTTGGCGATGAAGTAGATCGTATTTGTAGTTTTGATCCTGTAACTGGAGCAATTATTCAAAATAAAAAAACTATTACTATTTCACCAGCTAGTCACTTTGTAACAAGTGAAGAAAAACTGGCAGAAGCTATTAAAAGAATTGAAAACGAACTAGAAATTCGTTTAAAAGAACTAAAAGAACAAAATAAATTATTAGAAGAACAAAGATTACGTGAAAGAACACAATATGATTTAGAAATGTTAAAAGAAACAGGATTTTGTAATGGGGTAGAAAACTATTCGCGTCATCTAGCGTTGCGTGAAGCGGGAGAAACTCCTACTTGTTTGATTAATTTTTTTCCAAAAGACTTTTTACTAGTTGTAGATGAATCTCATGTAACTCTTCCTCAAGTTAGAGGAATGTACAATGGGGATAGAATGCGAAAACAAACTCTTGTTGATTATGGTTTTCGTCTTCCAAGTGCATTAGATAATCGACCTTTAAAATTTGAGGAATTCGAAAGTGTAATTAACCAAGCAATATATGTTTCTGCTACACCTGGTGATTATGAATTAGAAAGAACTAATAACGAATACATTGAACAAATAATTAGACCAACAGGACTTTTAGACCCAACGATTGAGATTAAACCAAGTGAGGGACAAATAGATGATATCATTAATGAAATAAATATAAGAAAAACTAAAAATGAAAGAGTACTAATAACTACACTAACTATTCGTATGAGTGAGGAACTTACTAACTATTTAAAAGAAATGAATATAAAAGTTGCTTATCTACATAGTGAAATAAAAACTCTTGAGCGTTTAAAAATAATTCAAGAATTACGTCAAGGTATTTATGATTGTGTAGTTGGCATAAATTTATTAAGAGAAGGAATAGATATTCCAGAAGTAAGTTTAATATGTATTTTAGATGCTGATAAACAAGGTTTTTTGCGTAGTAGTAGAAGTTTAATTCAAACAATTGGACGTTGTGCTCGTAATAGTAGTGGGCATGTTATTATGTATGCTGATAATATAAGTGAAGCAATGGATATAGCAATCAAAGAAACTGCTAGACGACGTGAAATTCAAAATAATTATAATAAAGAACATGGCATAACTCCAAAAACAATTGAAAAAGAAATTAAAGAAGTAATAAGTAATGAAATTGAAACACCAAAAGAAAAAGTAAAGATGACTAAGAAAGACAAAGAACAATTAATGCGTCACATTGAAGAAGAAATGAAATTAGCAGCTAAAAATTTAGATTTTGAACGTGCAATGGAACTAAGAAATGTTTTATTTGAAATGAAAAGTGAATGATTAAAAAAATTTATTTTTTATATATTTTATGCTATACTAATCAAACAAAAGGGAGTGAAATAAAATGGAAACAATATATATTTTTGGGCATAAAAAACCTGATACAGATAGTGTGTGTTCAAGTATAAGCCTATCCTATTTAAAAAATCAACTAGGATTAAATACTGTTCCAAAAGTTTTAGGGCATGTAAATAAAGAATCTAAATTTGCTTTAGACTATTTTGGGATAGAGGAACCAGAATTTTTAAATGATGTCAAAGTACAAGTAAAAAATATGAATTATAAAGAAAGTATAATGATTTCCGAAATGTCTTCTATTAATGATGCTTTCAAAGTAATGCAAAAAGAAGGTGTTACAGGTGTTCCAGTAGTAGATGAAAACCAAAAATTTAAAGGAGTAGCTACTTTAAAAGACATTGCAAAGATTTTAATTAATGGTGACAAAAATGATTTAAATACTAATTTAAAAAATATCTGTTCTTCATTAGATGGTGAAATAGTTTTAAAATTTGATGATGAAATTAAAGGAAAAATATTAGTTGGAAGTTATCAAAGTTCAACTTTTTCTAATGATATTAATTTAACTTCAAATGATATTTTAATAGTAGGAGATCGTTATAAAGTTTTAGATTATGCTATTAATTGTAAAGTTAAGTTATTAGTATTAGTAGGAAATTATGATTTACAAAGTGATTTATTAGAAAAAGCTAAAAAAAATAAAATTAATATTATCAAAACAAAATTTGATACATACCATACTGTAAATAATATTTTACAAGCAAACTATATTAAAACTATTACAGAAAATAAATCATCAATTTCAGTTTTAGATACTTTATATCGAGGACAATTTTTAGAACTAATAGAAAAATATGGTCATACTAATTATGCAGTAGTAGATAAATTTAATAAATGTTTAGGTGCAATTAGTATTAATGATGCCAATCAATATGATAAATTAAAAGTAATGTTAGTTGATCATAATGGTTTTAGTCAAAGTGTAGAAGGAATTGAAGAAGCAATAATTGAAGAAGTTGTAGATCATCATAATTTACTTAATATAGGTACACCACAACCAATTAATTTTAGAAGTATGCCAGTTGGATGTACTTGTACAATTATTTATCATTTATTTCTTGAAAATAATATAAAAATTCCCAAAAATATTGCTGGAATCATGTTATCAGCAATTTTATCAGATACTTTATTACTAAAATCATCGACAACAACTGATTTAGATCGTAAAGTAGTAGAAGAATTGGCTTTAATTGCAGAAGTGAATCCTTTTGAATACGGACATGATATGGTAAAAGCTGGATTCTCTATTAAAGGAAGAAAAGTAGAAGAGTTACTAGAAGAAGATATTAAAACTTTTAGAATTAAAGAAAAAATGGTTGGAATCAGTCAAATATTTACAATGGATTATGAAGATATTGCGGCAGATATTGATAATTTTATTGATAAAGTTGACGATTTAGCAAGTAGTAAATTTGATTTTGTTATCGTTTTAATTACTGATATTGAAAAAAATGGCTCTTATGTTTTTTATGATCGAAAATCTGAATATTTAGTTAAAGATATTTTTAATAATGAAGAATTTATAGAAGGATTTTACATTCAAGATTTATTATCAAGAAAAAAAGACGTTGTCCCATATGTCATGGAAGTTTTAGAAAAATAGTATTTATAAGCAATTATAAATACTTTTTTATTGTTAGTAGTTATATCAAACCTAGACATAAAAATAAATATTTGATAAAATCAAGAAAAATAGAGCAAGGAAGTGC